>DASWXS010000447.1:0-6376 GCA_036405375.1 Bacteroidia bacterium | reverse complement strand
TTAAGTGGTATCCTGGTTGTGTCAAGATCAAAACGTGATTGACTAATGTTTAATGGAACAACCTGGTGGGCAATACTGGTGTCGTTTAACTTAATATCGTAGCTTAATGTATCTATAGTTAACTTATAAGGATTTTTATTTTCAAGAATCACATAAAGTTTTGTGTAAGCCGAGTCATTCTTAATGATTGTGTTTATATAATTGATCTTGTTCAAGTCAGGAAAAACAAGGGTGATTGCTTTACCGGGATTATATAAATAAAATGCCGTAAGGCCCGCAACTATTGCCAGCAGAAGAATAAGAACAGATCTGATGAATCGTTTTGTGATTTTTGAAAAGATTTTTCTCAAGGTTTTCTATTTTTTCTTCTTCTTTTTGTCCTTTTTTTTACTGTCACCAAAAATCTTCTCCAGGAGCGTTTTGTTTTTATCATCCTTGAGTTTATTTATATTGATCGTATTGTCTATGGAAGGTTTCAGTGCACGTACAAATGCATTTCGCAGAACGAAGCTGATCGCACGCCATGTGTTAATATCGGGGTCATCAAATCTCCCGGAAATATCAACTTTAGTAGCAAGTTGTTCTTTGGGCTTGTTTTCAAGTAAGGCAGCAGCACTTCCAATAAGTGTTTCCCAAAGTATCTGCTTAAAATCACCTTCTTCTTTGTTCCATTGAACAATATCCAGGTCTTTTAATACAGGTTTTACGTACCCTCCAAATCCGCCTTCTTTTGCAGCGAACTCTGTATAGATACTGATATTCCCTTTTTTTACATCAAAATTTCCATAGGCTCTTAAAAAATCATTCAGCTGTACGAGATTCATGTTTTTTAATTCGGCACTCATGTCAAATGTTGGTGTTTTTGCGAGTCCGTCAAAATCAACATTTAAGTTAAATGAACCTTCATAAGCTATAGCGGTTGCATGTGCGTGCGCAGGAAGGATTTTGTTGCTATCGTTGGCATTTGAAAGATTGGTAGCTACAATATCTAGCTCTTTCATAGCAACATCTACGCGCGGTGAAGAAAATTGATCGATATAATGGATCTGGCCATCAGCAATTTCGAAATGATTGACAGTAAGCGGCATGAGGTCTTTTATCAATTGCCGGAAATCGGCGGTGTCGGCTTTTGCATCTTCTCCTTTATGCTTGCCTTTTACAAAATTAAGAACAGGCTTTTCTACATAGATTTCACCTACAAATGACCCTTTAAATAAAGCTCGCCATTCTACTGAAAGATCTATTTCAGGTGATTTGAAAAAGGGAATGGTATCTCTTGACCCCTGGTCGTTACCAATTTTCTCCAGTTTAATATCATTAATCACATAAGCACCCCTGATCAAAGCAATATCGATATCCTCAACATGTCCATAATATTCCTCAAGTTCACTGAGTTTTTTGTTCACGTAGTTGAGTACAATGTAAGGAAGAAATAACCTGAACACGATCAGTAGGATCACCAATGTTAATAGAATAATCCGGAGTTTTTTGCGATTCTTTTTTTTCTCTTTCCCTAAAGGTTTTTCGTCTTTTTGCTGGCTGCTCATGCAATTGTTTTTTCTATTATGATTTCAATTTTATGCCATTGGAACAGCATTTGCCCCTTTACTTCACATTATAATACAATGAAGAGAGTGAAAAAACGTATTACGGGATTCTGGAGTATTATCAAAGACTCTTTCTATGAGTTCTCAAATGATAAGGTGCTAAAGCTGAGCGCTGCTCTTGCTTATTATACTATATTTTCCCTGCCTTCCATGCTTATTGTCATTATCGGCTTATGCAGTATTTTTTTTGGAAAAGAAGCTGTGCAGGGAAGAATTTTTTCAGATATAAGTGCCTTCATTGGAAATGATGCTGCATTGCAGATCCAGGATGTACTGAAGAAAACAACATTGAATCATGATAATTTATTGGCAACTATAATTGGATTGGTGATCTTATTACTCGCCGCTACCGGAATGTTTGGTGAGATCCAGGATTCAATTAATTCGATTTGGGGACTGAAAGCCAAACCCAGAAAGGGATTCATAAAGATGATCCTGAACCGTCTTATGTCTTTCTCCATGGTGCTGGTTCTTGGATTTATATTTATTATTTCACTCATATTAAATGCCTTGCTTGAGGGATTGTTGCACAGGTTGGAGCATATATTTTCAGATACAATTATTAATTACCTTTTTGTTTTTGATTATGGCTTAATGATCATTGTAACAACATTATTGTTTGCCTGTATACTCAAAGTGCTGCCTGATGCCAAGATCTTATGGAAAGATGTTCTTGTTGGGGCTTTTACCACATCAATCCTGTTCTTCATTGGGAAATTTGTAATCGGGTATTATTTAAAACATAATTCGAGTATTAGCGCATATGGGGCGGCAGGCTCCCTTATTTTGATCCTTTTGTGGGTATATTACTCCGCGATCATCCTGTACTTTGGGGCAGAATTTACCCAGGTGTATGTAAGACATAAGAATCGCCGGATCGAACCGAACAGGTATGCAGTGTGGGTTGAGAAAAATATTGTTGAGAAAAAATTCAATACGCAGATCAACGAACATACAACTACAATTGAAAAACAAATTATCCCGGATACAAAATAGAAAAAGGTTATTTCTTTAAAGGAAGAGTTATTATAAATGATGTTCCTTTGTCGATAGCACTCAGCACTTTAATAGATCCATCGTGTTTGGATATGATGGTATGACTTGCAGTGAGGCCTAAGCCGGTTCCTCCCTTTTTAGAGGTGAAAAATGGTTCAAATAATTTATTCTGATCCTGGGCAGGAATCCCTTTCCCATTATCTGTAACAGTTATTGTTACATATTCATTGCCGGGGATAGCACTTACTTTTAACTTTCCTGTATTATTTTCTACTGCTTCAATTGCGTTTACAAGTATATTCAATACGGCTATTGAAAGTTTTTCTTTATCACCTCTTATTAAAATGGTTTCAGGGATTTCTGATTCAATTACAATTTCTTTGAGCTTCACCCTGTCCTGCACGTGCAGGAATGTTTCGCCCAATAGTTCGTGAATGTATAGATCGTGCACATTGATAATATCGAATCGAGTAGCATTTAAAAGATCTTCAATAAGGCTGTTTATGCGATGACTGTTCCGTTCAATAATATCTATGAAATCTTCCGGATTTTCCTGGTTGTCCTTTTCTTTTAAAATGGCCCGTAGTTCAGAGAGGGAAAGGCGTATATTGGTAAGTGGATTTTTTATTTCATGCGCTATTACGCGGGCAACTTTCCCTGTAAGTGTTTGTTTTTCGAGTAGCTTTTCCTTTTGTTCTTTAAATTTTCTTTCCGTAATATCATGTAGTACCAGCTGATATGTTTTGCCTCCATCCACTACTGATAGATTGAGGATACAATAACATTTTTTATTCTGCTCCGGTAATGTGAATTCGATTTCAAGCGAAAGACTGGAGTAAGTTTCCGGCTCCTGTAATTTGGGATAAAAGTATTCTGCAATATTTTCTCCAATTATTTTCTCCTTCGCATCATACTCAAATAGTTTTAAAGCTGCTTTATTCGCATCAATAACATTGAGGTGTTCATCAACTATAAAAACGTACTCAACAGCATTCTCAAATAAGTTTTTGAATTTGTTTTCACTTTCTTTTAAAGAGCGTAATGCTTTTGCTTTTTCGAGGGCGTATCTTATACTTCTGTCTATATCCTCCGAAGTATATTTACCTTTTATTAAATAGTCGTATACACCTGAACGAAGCGCTTCTTCATCAATCGCATAGGCCTGCAACCCGGTCATCAATATGGTTGGAGTAAATGGGTGTTTCTCATTTATGTAAGAAACTAATTCGAGTCCCGTATGAACCCCCAATCGATAATCCACTACAACAATATCTATTGCCTGGGCTTTTAAGATATCTTTTGCCTTGTTGAAATTATCAGCCCACACTAATGCTTTTTCAAACGATGTTTTTTTGAGACTACTCTCTAATAAGAAATAGTCATCTTCATCGTCTTCAACTATTAATAAACGTATAGGCTTGGCAGAACTCATAAAGTGATCTCAGTTGTTTTCGCTGTGTTGAACCAATATTGCTTGAATGTCTCCATTATTTTTACCAGCTCCTGGTAGGAGTATGGTTTGGTAATATAGCTGCTGGCACCATGCTCGTATGCGTAAGAGATATCATCCGGATTGCTGCTGGTGCTGTAGATAACAATTGGAATTTTTTTAAAACGGGGATGTGCCTTCAACTCCTTTAAACATTCCCGGCCATCTTTTTTTGGCATGTTAAGGTCCAGTAATATTACTTTGGGAACGAGCACCTGCACATCCTTATACTTACCCCGTTTATTAAGGTAGTCTGTTAACTCTACACCATCATTAACGGTATGCACATTTTCATTCAGGTTGATGCTTGAGAATGCCTGTTTGATCATATATTGATCATCAACATCATCATCTGCAATAAGTATGCAGTAATCGGATTCCTTTTTCTCAATATTCATATTTACTTATTTAGTAACCGGTAAACCAACTATAAATGTTGTTCCTTTTCCTACTTCACTTTCCGCTGTTATGAAACCTTCATGATTTTCCGCAATTCGTTTGCATATTGCTAAACCAATGCCAGTTCCATCATATTCTGACCGTCCGTGTAATCGCTGAAAGATCACAAATATTTGCCTGAGGTACTGAAGTTCAAATCCAATCCCGTTGTCCTTTACAAAAATACAATAATATTTTTTGTGCTTGACAGGAAAATCCTTGCTCCATTCACTCGCTTTTAATTCTGTATCAGAAAAGTATTTCCCATTAATTTGTATTAATGGACTGGTTTTGTCACTGAATTTTAATGCATTGCTGATGAGATTTTGAAATAATTGTCTTAGTTGTGTGTTGTTTCCCTCTACTTTATCGAGTGGTTCAACTTCTATTGACGCATTTTTCCTGGAGGCGGCTTCACTTAGATCTTCTGTTATTTGTTTAAAGATGGAATTAAGATCGACTTCCTCATGGATATCAAGCAACCGGGTAACCCTTGAATAATTCAAAAGATCACTGATGAGAATACGCATACGACCTGCAGAGCTATTAAGTCTTTTAAGGCATTCGGTCACTTCTTCGTCAGGGTGGTTGTCGAGTTTAAGTGTTATTTTCTCACTTAAAGAGCTGATTTTTCTCAAGGGTTCTTCCAGGTCGTGCGATGCAACGTAAGCGAATTGTTCGAGCTCTTTATTTGAAATATTAAGCATGTGTACCTGTTGTTGTAATCTCCGTTCGGAGGCTTTTAGCTTTTCTTCTACCAGCATGTTAAGATTCTGTTGACGTTTAAGTGCAACGAGGATACTGATCAAAAGTAAAATAGAAATTCCTGATGTTAAGGCAATGATTGTGATCGATAATTCGGATTTGTTGAATGTAGTTTCTCTTAAAATAGAGAAGCGTTTGTATTCTATTTTCTTTATTTTGCTTATTGTTTCTCTTACCAGGTCCATAATAAAGTCACCATGGGTTAGAATTTTTCGTAAGGAATCATCGGCAATTTCTTTGGAATCAAGATATAGTTCACCAGCTTTCAGGATTTCCATCTTTAATTCGATTTCCACCTTAAATGCGATAAGTTCTTTTTGCTGTTCTTTTTCCTCTTTCAGAATATCATATAACTCATCGTATTCCAGTGCTACATCCCTGTTGCATTCTGCAAAGTGGCTTGTCGGATCAAGTTGATCGGTAAGAAGATAGTTGCGTTGGCGTTTTTCACCGTATTTCATAATAGAATAGATCTTATCTATTCGAGCATTGATCCCGTAAGCTTTATCAAGAAAAGAAAGTGAGCGGTAATTGTTGGTGATGGTGTGAAGAGCAAGCAGGATCGCTATCAGAATAATGATAATGGAAAAGCCTGCAACTAAGTAAAAGTAGTTTTTGTTTGGCTCTTTTAAAAATTTCTTTAGCATAAAACAGGTTTAAAACAGGTCTGTAAAAATGCGCAGTAATCATGCCAATCCCGAATTTTTAATGGGGTATTTTCTCCACACTTTTTTGCTACTCAGTTCTTCTGGTATTTGATTCGCTTTTGGGGAAGAAACAATTTTATGGATCTGAAGTCGGGTAATCCCTATTATTTGATCAAGAACGGCTTATTTCCGGCGGTTGATACTTTACAAAGCAACCAGGAAACGGATGTATTAATAATAGGAGGTGGTATAACCGGGGCCCTGGTAGCATACCAGTTAATTAAAAGGCGAATTGGATGTATTGTGGTTGACTCAAGAAGCCTGGGTTTAGGAAGCACCTGTGCAAGTACTTCTTTGCTCCAGTATGAAATTGATAAACCCTTGTGTCAACTGGAGAAATTACTGGGAAGAGCGAATGCAGAACTAGCATATAA
>DASWXS010000446.1:0-2798 GCA_036405375.1 Bacteroidia bacterium | reverse complement strand
GTTTTTATGACTGGAAGGTTTTCAAATCCACCTCTTTCACCGGCGAAGTTAAAACCATTTGTGTCGGAAACCTTTGTGCCGGTGGCTCCGGAAAAACACCGCATGTAGATTATATCATACAGCTTCTTAAAAAAGATTACCACGTAGCAACCATCAGCCGTGGATATAAAAGAAAAACCAGTGGCTATATACTTGCAGATGCTGCTGCCAGTGCCGAATCTATTGGCGACGAACCAATGATTTTTCATACCAAGCATAAAGACATTCTTGTTTCAGTTGATTCGAACAGGGTACGTGGCATTCAGAATTTATTAAAGGAAGAGAATAAACCTGATGTGGTGATACTGGATGATGCATTTCAGCACCGGGCAGTAAAAGCAGGATTAAATATTCTATTAACAGATTATTCTGACCTTTATATCCATGATACCTTTCTTCCTTCCGGGTACCTGCGCGAATCCAAATCAAACTCCATCCGGGCCGATATCATTATTGTTACCAAAACTCCGGATAATGCAACTAATGTAGATCTGAAATCGATCATTAAAGACATCAAGCCTTTTCCTTACCAAAATTTGTTTTTCTCTTACCTGAAATACGGCAATTTGTATCATTTGTATGATCCTGAAAAAGAGCAGCTCAAACCAGCAATGGATTTGTTCAAATACAATGTTGTGCTTTTTTCCGGTATTGCCAATCCTAAACCACTTAATACCTATATTAAGGAATATGCAAATGATGTGGAAATTAAGGAATTCCCCGACCATCACTATTATTCGGAAGATGATATTGATGGAATCATCAGTTCCTTCACAGCCATTCCGGGCGAAAACAAACTGATTATTACCACTGAGAAAGATGCCGTTAAATTAGCCGGCGATGCTTTTGTAAATAAATTAAAAGACTTACCTATATTTGTACTCCCCCTGGAAATTGATCTGAGAAATAAAAACCAGGAGTTTAATGATTTAATTTTAAAATATGTTAGAGCACATAAAATACACCACAGAAAATATTCAGAAAGTAACCAATAATTTTCAGCCTGAAATTGGTATCATTTTAGGAACAGGGCTTGGAGGACTTGTTAAAGAGATTTCAGTAGAGCATGTTCTTCCTTACGAAAACATTCCAAATTTCCCGGTAAGTACTGTTGAAGGGCATTCAGGTAAATTAATTTTTGGTTTACTGGGTGGAAAAAAAGTAGTGGCCATGCAGGGACGTTTCCATTACTACGAAGGATACACCATGGAGCAGGTTGTTTTCCCTGTACGCGTAATGAAATTATTGGGAATAAAAATGTTGTTCCTTTCCAATGCAAGCGGTGGCATGAATCCTGATTTTGAAATTGGTGAGATCATGATCATCAACGATCATATTAATTTATTCCCTAATGCATTGATCGGTAAAAATTACAGTGAGTTTGGCCCGCGTTTCCCGGACATGAGCGAACCTTACGATCACAAAGCAATTGCAAAAGCAAAAGAAATTGCAAAACGTTTGGATATTAAAGTAAGCGAAGGTGTATATGTTGGATTAACCGGTCCTACGTTGGAAACTCCTGCAGAGTATAAATATGTTCGTATTATTGGTGGCGATGCAGTAGGAATGAGTACCGTTCCGGAAGTAATTGCAGCGCGCCATGCAGGCATTCCATGCTTTGGTATCAGTATTGTAACCGACTTAGGAGTTCCCGGTAAAATTGAAGTTACCACGCACGAAGATGTTCAGCGTGTAGCGGCAATACAGGAACCTAAAATGACGCAGATCATGAAAACACTGATCAGCGAAATCTGGTAAAAAGAAACAATGTTGAATATAAAACATAAAAACAGGTTAAGGCGGATATTTACACTATTCGCCTTTGTTTTTTCTGTTGCTGTTTTTGCACAGAAAAAAACACCTGTATACAAAATTGATGCACTTAAAAAACGTATTGAAAATAATTCAGACACTTTATACATTGTAAATTTCTGGGCAACCTGGTGTAAACCCTGCGTAATGGAGCTTCCCGATTTCGAAAAAATTCATTTGGAATACAAAGATCAAAAAGTAAAAGTGCTGCTGGTAAGCATGGATTTTAAAGAAGACATGAAGAAGCGGTTAACTCCTTTTCTCAAAAAAAATAAATATACCAGCGAAACAGTACTACTTGATGAAACAGATGGAAGTTTTATCGATAAAGTAAGCAAAGAATGGTCAGGAGCCATACCGGCAACACTGTTCATTAAAAAAGATAAGCAAACGTTCGTAAACAAAAAGATTGGCTACGAATTTCTTTCTGAACAGATCAAAACCTTCAACAACTAACTCTGCCAAGTGAAAAAACTATTCACTAAGCATACATTGGTTATTTTACTGTGCTACCTTACAGTTATTATTACGCTTCAATTAGTAAATGGCTGGTATCAGAATTTTTCTGACGCAGTGCATTATTTATGGATAGCAGATCAATACGCGGAAGGCGACTGGACCAATGCTATTAACACTTATTGGGGTCCAATGATCAGCTGGTTGCTGGTGATACTGAAACCATTGATCCATGAGCCTTTTGTACGTTTCAGAATTTTACAGATCATACTTGGATTTACAGCATTGGTTTTAGTTAACCGCATTTTAAGAAAAAAAGAAATAGACAACAAAAACAGTCTGATCTTTACTTTATTGCTGGTTCCGCTCATAGCATCCTTTGCATGGTTCTATTTAACTCCTGATCTTTTATTAAGCAATGGAATTTTATTGCTTATACTTTTTTACAGCAGTGATCACCAACAAAATTTAAAAACGGTTTTATTAGCGGC
>DASWXS010000445.1:0-4594 GCA_036405375.1 Bacteroidia bacterium | reverse complement strand
TAACGTATTATGATTATGTATTAAGGGTGGAAGCATCTTATAACAAGTTGAGGGAAAAAGGAATATTTTTGCACTTTTCTGCTCCACTATAATTTTGAAGAAATGACAATAGCAGTTTACGCTCGTTCGGTAAAAGATAACCATCCTGATTACATCAAAACGTTAAGCACTAAGCTTAACAAGGAGAATATAAAATTTATCATTAACGAAGCGTATTATAAATTCCTGAAACAGGAGTTTAATTTTAACCTGGACATTCCTACCTATCGTTCGAAGGAAGATATAAGGAAAGAAGTGAATTTCATTATTTCATTAGGTGGAGACGGAACTATCCTGGAAACACTGGACCTGGTGCGTGATTCGGGAATCCCGGTTCTTGGAGTAAATACGGGCAGGTTAGGATTTTTAGCAAGTGTATACAAGGAAGACTTCAGCATGGCAATCGATTATTTACTTAGTAATCGGTTTAAACTGGATAAACGAACCATAATAGAATTGGTGCATCCGCACGGACTTTTTGGTGATCTGAAATGGGCTGTAAATGAAATTACAATCCTGAAAAAAGATTCGTCGTCTATGATCAGTATCGATACAACTATCAATGGTGCTTACCTGAACTCTTATTGGGCTGATGGATTAATCATTTCAACACCTACAGGATCTACGGCTTATTCGTTGAGCTGCGGAGGACCAATAATTGTTCCGGATGCTGAAAATTTTGTAATAACGCCGATCGCCCCGCACAACCTAAATGTACGCCCCATCATCATTTCGAGCAACAGTGATGTAAAATTGAATATCAGGGGAAGAAGCCCGGAGTATTTGGTGTCGCTCGACTCAAGATCAGCAACAATTGATGCCGGAGTGGAGGTGAATATTAAAAAGGCTGACTTTACTTTTAACCTGGTAAGTTTGGATACTCAGCATTTCTTTAAAACGCTTCGTGATAAATTAATGTGGGGAATAGATAAAAGAAATTGATTTTATTAAACAGAATTAATGAAAAAGAAATATATAAAAGGAAGTGTGAGTGCATTAGGATTGTTCGCCTTCATGGTTTTGGGTTCATGTGAAAAAGATGATGGAAAAGTGGAAACGGGTTGTGGAACATCAACTGAATACCTGTCGGTGGATATTACGAATTTTAAGCTAAAGAAAAATTCGTATTGGGTATATGTTGATTCGGTATCACTCGCAATTGACAGTATGTATGTTGATTCAGTGCTATACTCAGGAGTTTATCCTATTCAATCAAACTGTGCTACAGAAACATTTGAAGGATATGGCTTTACTATGAAATCTTCTGTTGATCCATCCAAAACAGATTATTATCATGTTAAAGGTGGTAAAATAGACAGGAATATTGGTAACAGCTCAGAGGTTAATACTGTTGTGTATGTTGATTATTCATTTGGTAAGCTGGATGCGTCTTCTACAAATACTTTAGAACGCAAAGATTCTGTTTTTATTTACGACCGGTATTATAAAAAGGTTGAGGTGATGACACACTTGTTCGATAAAACAGAGCTGAATAAAACGATATACTATTCCAATGCAGAGTTTGGCTTTTTGAAAAAGGAAATTTATAATGCTTCCAATACTTTACTTTCCAGGAAAATCCTGATGCGTAAAAATCTTGTCAGGTAGTTGTACCAGGTTAACAGGTAATAAAAAAGGCCATCATTCGATGGCCTTTCCTATTTTATAATTTTATTATGCCTCAGGCGATTGCTATTGCTGCTTTCACAAAGCTCACAAACAAGGGATGCGGATTTACAACTGTACTTTTGTATTCAGGATGAAACTGAACACCAATGAACCATGGGTGATTTGGTAATTCTACAATTTCCACCAGGCCGGCATCAGGATTCAAGCCTGATAGAATCATTCCGGCTTCCTTAAATTCCTTAGTGTATTCGTTATTGAATTCATAACGGTGGCGGTGACGTTCGTTAATTTCTTTTTGTCCATACACGTCAAATGCTTTGGTTCCTTCTTCCAGTTTACATGGATAAGATCCCAAACGCATAGTTCCACCCATGTGAGAAATATTTTTCTGTGCTTCCAGGATATCAATTACAGGACTGCTCGTTGCAGGATTCATTTCACGACTATGGGCGTCTTTTAACCCTAATACGTTACGGGCGAATTCGATTACAGCACATTGCATTCCTAAACAAATTCCAAGGAAAGGAACATTGTTTTCGCGTGCGTATTTAATAGCTGCAATTTTTCCTTCTATACCACGGTTCCCAAATCCGGGAGCAACCAGGATTCCGGAAAGTCCTTTTAGTTTTTCTTTAATATTTTCTTCGGTAAGGCTTTCGGAGTGGATCCAATCCAGCTGAACTTTACATTCATTCATTGCACCGGCATGTATAAAACCTTCTGCAATGGATTTGTACGAATCTTTTAATTCTACATATTTTCCTATCAATCCAATACGCACTTCTTTTTTAGGGTTGTGCAGGCGGTTCAGAAAACCTTTCCAGTTGTTGAGGTCAGGTTCTCCACTTACATTCACTCCTAATTTTTTCAGTACAATCACATCCAGTTTTTCCTTTTCCATTAATAAAGGAACTTCGTAGATGGTGCTTGCATCCAATGCTTCAATTACTGCATCTGGGGCAACGTTGCAGAACAGCGCGATCTTTCTGCGGATGTCTTTGTTAATGGCATGCTCTGCACGGCAAACCAAAACATCAGGCTGAACACCATACTCTAATAATAACTTAACAGAGTGCTGTGTTGGTTTAGTTTTTAATTCGCCTGAAGTGGAAAGGTAAGGCAAAAGTGTAAGGTGAATTACCATACAGTCTTCCGGCATTTCCCATTTCAGCTGACGAACAGCCTCTACATAAGGGAGGGATTCAATATCACCAACGGTTCCACCAATTTCGGTAATTACAAACTGGTATTTACCTGTTTTTCCTAATAATTTAATCCGGTTTTTGATCTCGTCGGTAATATGCGGGATCACCTGTACGGTTTTTCCCAAAAATTCGCCTTTACGTTCTTTTTCAATAACACTTTGATAAATGCGGCCAGTGGTAACATTATTTGCCTGGGAAGTAGGAACGCCCAAAAAACGTTCGTAATGACCAAGGTCAAGATCTGTTTCGGCTCCATCGTCGGTTACGTAACACTCACCGTGTTCGTAAGGGTTCAATGTTCCCGGATCTACATTGATATATGGGTCCAGCTTTTGAATGGTTGCAGTATATCCACGTGCCTGGAGCAATTTTGCCAGGGATGCTGATATAATTCCTTTTCCGAGAGAAGATGTTACGCCACCGGTAACAAAGATATATTTGGTTGTTGAGGACATACAGTTTCTTAAAAACTGTGCGCAAAGGTAAAGAATAAAAGGGAATGAAAACGAATTTTCGACGAAAGCGGGAGGAGTTTTCTATAATTTATTCAAAAAAACATCCATGTTTGTTAATAAACACGCCGGATTGTTAAAGTGATCGGAGAAATTCTTCTGTATTCCGGAAAGTGGCCAGTTTTTCTTTTAATTTTTGATCATCCCAGTTCCACCATTGAGAATCCTCGATTTTTTTTATGGTGTCTTCATCGAAGCGGAAGCGGATATGTTGTGCCGGAGTTCCGCTTACAATACTATATGGCTGAACATCTTTGGTGATAAGAGAGTTGGCTCCTAAAACAGCACCGTTACCAATGGTAACACCTGCAAGTATGGTTACGTTGGCACCGATCCACACATCGTTTCCAATAACCGTTTCCTTATCATTAATGCCGGGAAGTTTAAGATTTTCATTTACATATCCGTAATTTTTGTTGTAGGTAAACGGATGTGTGCTTATCCAGTCGAGCGGGTGATTTTTTAGTGAGATTTTGGTATTCATAGCAATGGAACAAAAACGGCCAATAGAGGCAGTGCTTTTGTCAACATATGAGTTCATGCCAATAAATGTACATTTCCCGATCTTTTTTGCCCCGATATAACAACCCTGCTCCAGCGTTACTTTTTCTTCCAGGATAACATGTTTTGCAAGTATCCCGGGCTGGATAGTACAGGTAGGATTTTTCATCCGCATGTACTGGCGCCATATCATTTGTTGTAAACTCATTTAAAATTTGAAATAATTTCAGCCAGTTGCCTGGTTGTTTCTTTTCTCGAATATTTCTTAAAATTAGTATTATTTACTTTAACAGATTCATTTTTTTTCCATTTCAAATAAAGATCTGTTATATACTTTTTCATTCTTTCTTTATCGTGATGTTCAATCCCGATTCCGGCTTCACATTCCTCAATTATCCTGGCGGCATTACCATTAGGAGGAGTCAGGCAAAGTATAGGGTTTTGTGTGGAAAGATATTCGAATGTTTTCCCGGGAATGGTGCCCTGGTTTTCCCCTTCCGGTATCACCAAAAGCAATAGGTCGGCTTTCGCGGCAAAGGCAATTGATTCTTTGTGTGAAACGTAGCCTTTAAATTCTACACCGGGTATTTTGCTCTTTAATTCTTTGGCAAGTGCAGGATCCACATTCCCTACAAAAGAAAGATGAATAGAGTTTTCTTCCGCAATTAATTCTGAAACAGCACTAATGAATGAATCCATCCCGAATTG
>DASWXS010000444.1:0-14842 GCA_036405375.1 Bacteroidia bacterium | reverse complement strand
CTCCGATTATAGCACCTTCGCCTATCTTGCTGATGTATATATACTCACTGAATACAGGAAAAAGGGACTATCGAAATGGCTAATGCAATTCATCTTGTCGCATCCCGAGTTGCAGGGCCTGCGAAGGTTCAGTTTAGCCACACTCGATGCACATGGTTTATATGAGCAATTTGGATTCAAAAAATTAGAAACTCCTGACCGGTACATGGAAATCAAGAACGCCGACATTTATACTAAGAAAAAATAAATGGTCGCTGCATTTATTTATATTATCCTGTTCTGTGTATTGATCTTTCTCTTCAAGAGGAATAAAGAATCAGCGATACCCCGTTGGGCTTATGTTTCGGCTTTTCTTATTAAAATTATTTTTGGTTTTTTCCTTACCTACATTTACACTTCTTACTACCCGGACAGAAAAACAGCTGACATTTACAAATACTACGATGATGCAAAAGTAATTGCACAAGCGCTTCCCGGGAAACCTGCCGACTATTTCAAAATCATATCCGGTATCGGAAACGACAATGCTTATTTTGATACAACTTATTATGCCAAAATGAACAACTGGTATAAACGCTATGATTTTGGCACCTATAACGACAATCATACGATCATTCGTTTTAATGCTTTGATTATACCTTTATCGTTCGGAAGTTTTCACGTGCATACTGTTTTTATGTGCATGTTATCTTTTATTGGCCTCAGCGCGCTCGCATTTGTTTTTATACGATTCTTCCGGCAGAAAAAATGGCTGGTGTTTTTGTCTGTATTCTTAATTCCCTCTGTATTATTTTGGGGGTCGGGAGTTTTGAAGGAAGGCATCCTGTTATTTTCGATCGGGCTTTTATTTTATTCTTTCTATTTCCTTGTTATCGAAAAAAAATATTCCGTTATCAATTTCCTGGCTTTTTTACTCGCTACTTTACTATTATTGATCAATAAAAACTATTTACTACTCTGCCTGTTGCCTCCATTAGTTTGCTATGTGCTGGCCCGGCATTTTTCAATTAAACGGATCAGTCTGTTCTTCCTGCTATTTCACTTACTGATCATTTCCTGCGGCTTTTTAAGTGTGAAATACTTACTACACAAACAACCTTTGAATACGATCGCTCACAAACAAAGAGATTTTATTAATCTTGCCCGGGGAGGTGTTTTTTTATTGAACAACCAAAAACTGGTACGCATAGAGCCCGAAGAAAAAAACAAACTGATCGAACTAAAAAACGATTCGTGTAAAATAAGTCCGGGCATGAATTATATGCATTGGGCACTTGATAACTTCAATGACACGCTCTATTCCCAAAACACTTCCGACACTGCTGCATACAAACTGATATGGGATCTTCCGAAAGCAGGAAGTCTGATCCAGGAGGAAGCAATAAAACCCAACCTGATTTCCTTTATTGCATTTGCACCAAAAGCAGTATATAATTCACTAATGCAACCCTCTGTTTTCAGGGCAAAATCCATCGTTGAAAAAATGGCGGGAATTGAAAATATATTGATCTTTATTTTCCTGGTTGTATGTGTTCTGTTTGGTGATTTCAAGAACACAAACGTGCCTATTTTGAATTTGTGTATTTACGCTGTAGTAATATTATTCCTGATTATCGGATACACAACTCCTGTAGCAGGCGCCATTGTTCGATACAAAGTACCGATGCTTCCTTTTGTTTTACTTACCGGGATCAACCTGGTCAGCATAAAAAAATTACAACAGATTCCTTTGCTAAAATCATTTCTGAAATGAGCAAGGAGCTGATCACCGGTAAAGACATTAAAACACCGGGAAGAAATGTCACTTCGAAAGTGCTTAATTATATAGAGTAAGTCAGAGAGCTTAATTGTATTTTCTGAATACCGGCTTTATAGTTTTCCCAACAAGGTAATCACTTAAATTTCCATTCAAGGCTTTCTTATACACTTCCAACGATTTCAATGTTGCATGTAATGTGTGCTGCAATTCTTCTTCACCGTGCGCATAAGAAAGCGCAACCCATGGAATCAATACACCATTCTTTATCATTTCCTGCGAGAAAAGTGTTCTGAAATCCAGCGAAACATTTTTGTCTTTATCTTTTGTGAAATACACAGGAGAACAGGCATAACCACCCGCCTCAAAATGATCTTCTATGCCTAAACGTTTTGCAATTTCATTCATGCCATCAATGAGTTTTTTTCCATAGCTCCACAAATGGTCTGTTACATTATGTTTCTGATAAACCTCCACCGTTTTAATAAAAGCTCCCAGCGAACTCATTTCTGAACCATGGGTTGTACTAATGAGGAATAAACGTTCTGCCCCTTCTTCCAATATTCCCCCCAGGTTCATGATTTCCCTTTTACCTATCAGTGCAGATAATGGAAAACCATTCGCCATTCCCTTCCCAAATGTTGCCAGGTCTGGTTCTATATCATACAATTTCATCGCCCCCTGCAAATCGTAACGGAAACCAGTAATCATTTCATCGAGGATAAAAACTGCGCCATGCTTTTTACACAGTGCTTTTACCTGGTGCAGGAAATTTTTTTCTTTATTGCCACAGCTTGCACAATGTGGCTTTTGAGTCATATCTTTTCCGCACTCAGCACATGGTGAAATAAACGTAGCTGGTTCCAAAATAACACAAGCAATCTCATCCGGATTTTCAGCAAATACTTTTTCCAGCGATTCAATATTGTTATAGTTGAATTTATGACTGAATGATTTTCCTTCTGCCGGAATTCCCTTGTCCATTGGAGTAGTTCCAATAAACCAGTCATCATACGTAAAAAAGGGATGCTCAGCACACAAAGCTACGTGTTTTTTTCCTGTATATGCACGCGACAGTTTAATTGCAGCAGTTGTAACTGTTGAACCATTTTTTCCAAACTTCACCATATCAGCCCATGGAAACAGGCTCACCATTAATTCGGCAGCTTTCAGTTCGGTAACAGAAGCACGTGTAAGATTGATTCCCTTTTTTATTTCTGCTATGGCTGCTTCCGAAATTTCCCCGTGATCGTATCCAACAGTTATGGAACGAAGTCCCAAACCGTAATCAATGAATTTATTTCCATCAGCATCCCACACATACGCGCCTTTCCCTCTTTCAAGAATTTGAGGAGCATTTGAAGGATATTGATCATCTCCACGGCTATAGGTGTGAGCCCCGCCAGGGATCACTTTGTGCAAGCGTTCTGAATAACTCATTTTATTGCTCATCTGTTTCTTTCTTTTTTTCTTCGTTATAATTATCCCAATATTCCTCTTTCAGTGAAGCATTTATTTCGTATAGTTTATTCTTCAACACAAAATCAATAAGCTCTTCATCTGAAATGGTTACGATCTCTTCTTTCAACTGATTAATGACCTCACAAAAGAAATCAGCATCCTTTTGGTAATCCAGCGTGAACCGGAGATCACCCATTATGTCATAATTACCAAGTGTCAAACTCCAGGTATCCGGGTTATGAAAAACACGTCCCCAGCCTGTCTCCATTTTTTCTTCCGAGTATTTGTTCAGCGATTCTTCCAGGTACGCAGTTGAGTAGCCCGAAAGGTTCATCCCTAAAGGTAATCCCGAAATGGAGAACAAATTATGAGAAGAAATTTTCTTCATGGCTTTGTAAATACACATAGCGGCATTCGTACTGCAAAGTATATCATCGCCATCAATTGAAATTACGTGACTGAATTTAAAATGTTGTGCTACCTGCAAGTGCCTTAACGGAATATTATTATCGCTGCCCTGGTAAAGTTTACATGTTGTTCCTTCAAGCGCCGATAAGAATTTTTTATTCTCCGGTTTTTCTGAACTTGCAACAACAAGCTGAACCCCGCCACTTTTTATTTCCTTATCGAAGGAGTATTCAAATCGTTTAATCAGCCAATAAAGTAATGATTTTCCTGCCGCCTCAGTAAGATGCTTCTGAGGCAAACGGCTTGAGCCCATCCGCGCAGTAATTAATAATCCAATCATCCTGTAAACGATACGAATTTCTTTTCAGAATAAGATCTTTCAATTGCATAAAGTGTTTTAAGCACTTTATGATCATGTTCCAGTGTATTAACGTATGAACCCGGTTTCTCAATACCTTGAAAAAAAGCATTCATCTCGTCGATATACATTTGCTCTGTAATATTTTTATTGTAGCCAGCAGCAGCAGTTTTAGTTTCATATTCAAAAACTTCCCACTCTTGCTTATCATGATGAAACACTTTAACACAGTTGGCATTCCAGTCCCATTCCAGCTGGCGCAGTGATCCGTTTATTAATAACCTACGCGTAGAGTTACGTGTAACCACATCAACTGTTAGCACGATCGAAAATTTTCCGTAGTCGAGTATGCTGTTATAGGTATCATCAATTTCACTTGCACCTTCAATCTCTATCGTTTTCTTTACGCTTCCAACCACCTGTTGTGGGAAACCAAAAAGTTTGGTGATCCAGGTCAGCTCGAAAGGAACAATCTCTCTTGCACCGCCTGTTTCTTTATTGGAAACATAAAAATCACTTACCTTTTCATAAGTATGCCAGTCTGGTAAATAATTTCCCATGTGATACAGGATATTGCTTACTGTTCCGAGGTAACTGTTTTGTACCAATTCAAAGATCTTTCTAATTGCAGGATGAAAATACATAGTGGAAGATGGAGCCGCAAACACTTTCTTATTTGCTGCTTCTTTAATGATCGTTTCCATATCCGTGTCCACTACACTTGCTTCTACAAAAAACGGAATAGATAATTCAACCGCTTTCTTCATATACACGTGATGAATTGCAGGTGGTAATGAAATTACCCATGCTTTTGCAGAGCTTTCGCTTAATGCCATTTCAAAATCGGTGAATGTTGGAATCGAATATAAAGCGGCCGCCTCCTCCGCGCGATCGGATCTGATATCAAAACCTGAGATTTTCGTGAACCCTAAGGCTTGCAGGTTGCGTACTCTACGTTTTCCCATCGAACCTAAACCAATAACCAAAACAGAAGTATTCATTTTGTTACCCGATCTTTTGCTTGTGAAAAATAGTACGTAAGGCCTGTTTTATATTGCTCAGTTCGTGATCCGTAATGTTTACCGAAGAAGGCAAGCTTATTCCCTGCTGAGAAATATATTTTGAGTTTTCGAACGTACTTTTTGTTTTGTAATTTTTGTATGGAGGCATCTCATGCAATGGAAAGAATACTGCACGTGTTTCAACACCGTTCAACATCATCTTCTGCATCAGGTCGTCCCGTTTCAGTGGTGCTTCATTTTTAAGTATTGCCGTATATAGCCAGTATCCATTAACCGCCCACTCTGCCTGTGGAGGAAGAATAAAACAGTCGGATTCTTTTAAATACTCATTGTAGATAGTTGCCAGTTTTCTTTTTGCTTCCACAAACTCATTGATACGTTCCAATTGCGCACAGCCAATAGCTGCCTGCATATTGGTCATACGATAGTTGAATCCTACATAATCATGCCAGTATCTCCTGGTTTTGCTCATTCCGTGATCGCGTAACACCATTGCTTTCTCGTATGCTTCTTTGTTTTTAAAGAAAACCATTCCTCCTTCTCCTGTTGTAATGGTTTTGTTGCCAAAAAAACTGAAGGTTGATGCGTCACCAATAGTTCCAACATGTTTTCCTTTGTATCTTGCGCCAATAGCTTCCGCTGCGTCTTCAATTATATACAGGTTATGCTTTTTCGCTATTCCCATAATTTCATCCATATGACATGGATGGCCGTATAAATGCACAGGCATTATGGCTTTTGTTTTCGGAGAAAGGTTCTTTAAAATATCTTCTACAGAAATCGTCCAGGTGGTTCTGTCTACATCCACAATTACCGGAATAGCTCCTGTGTAGATGATCGCATTAATAGATGCCGCGAATGTAAGATCCGGAACAATTACTTCATCACCTTCTTTAATACCCAAAGCAGCTAATGCAAGATGTAATGCAACTGTTCCATTACTCACTGCAACTGCGTATTCTGCGCCGCAATATTCTGCAAATTCTTTTTCGAATCTACGCACATAAGCTCCCTGGGAAGATATCCAGCCTGTTTTTATACAATCGGAAACATATGCAAGCTCATTTCCATTCAACAAGGGTTGCATGATTGGTGTACGGTGCAACCTGGAAAACGAAGCGTAATCAACCGGTACATTGTTTTTGTCGACCAGTGGAATGTGACGGATAACATCAGAAATCTTTTCCTGGATAACAGATTGTGGTGTATCAATATCAAAACTGGTAAAGTTAACGGTCATGATATTTTCGACCTTTGAATCAATAGAACTTCCGCCTATAAGAGCTCTTCTGATATCGCCATCGGTAAGAATTCCGACCAACTGCCCGGAAGTGTTCACCACAAAACAAACTCCCTGCGCATTATCGTCAATAACTTTTAATGCGTCCTTTAATGTTTTGTCGCTTGAAATTAATAATTCTTTAACATCCGCCGAAGTTCCCATGTGATCTCAATTTCTATGATTTAGATTTTCCATAGCCATAGCTACCGTAGCCGTAACCGCCATATCCACCGTAACCATATCCGTAACCATAACCATATTTGTTATAATAATATCTTCCTTTTTTCCTTTTTACACCATTAAGGATGAATGCAAAATGCTGTACATTGTTTTTTTCCACCAAATCATTTATACCTGATACGATACGTTTGGTAGCGAACTTGGTATTTAATACAAACAATGAAATATCGGCATATTGCATTAAATAAATAGAATCAGAGATTAAACCGGCAGGCGGTGTATCAATGATTACATAATCGTAATTGGCTTTGCCAAAGTCAATAATATCCTTCAACCGGTCAGATAGTATCATTTCAGAAGGATTTGGAGGAATTGGCCCCGACAACATTACATCCAGGTTTTCTACAATTGTTTTTTTGATACCTACTTTTATTTCGGTTTGGCCAATAACTACCGTACTGATCCCGATATCCGCTTCCATTTCCAATGCTTCCTGGACACGGGGTTTGTGAAGATCCAACTCCAGCAATAACGTTTTTTTACCTGCTTTTGCCAGGATCGCAGCCATATTGATAGAAGCAAATGTTTTTCCTTCGCCCGGTGAATTGGATGTGATCAAAATAACCTTTGATCCCTTGCTCACATTCAGGTATTGGATATTCGTTCGTAATGTTCTGAACGCCTCTGCAATTCTTGACTTATGATCGATTTCAACAATCATTCCGGTAGCAGACATGTTTTTCACATAGGGTAATTCGCCAAGTATCGGAATACTTGTTGCTTCTTTTAACTCTTCTACTGTTTGTAATGTAGTGAAGAAAATCACCCGAAGAAAAACAATGATTATTCCAAATGCAAAGCCAACAAATAAATAGGTATCGTTGATTTTTGTTTTATTAGGCCAAACAACTCCTGAAACCCTTGGTCGCTCGATCACTTTACTATCAGGTACTATACTTGCCCTGGCAATGTATGTTGATGCACGACGTTGGAGAAGAAAAGTATACAGATTTTGATTCACATCTACTTTTCTTTGAATACCTGTTAATTCACGTTGTTTACCAGGGATGGTTTTAATATTATTGAGATACTGGGATCTCTGCAAATTTACATTTTCAATTATTGCTTTATATGCTTTACGTGAGTTGTTTATATAGATTAAAAGATCCTGTTTAAGTTTCTTTATGTTTTCTCTTAACGCAAGTGCTCCCTGGTTTTTTTCCGTCGCAATAGACAATTTCTCCGAGTATTCGATCTGCTTTTGATATAATTCAGTAGTTGTACGAACAAGATAAGGATCATCTTTTACAACAAAAACAGAAGGAGGAAGAAATTGAGGGTCTTTATCTTCTACAATATAATTTTCCAGGTCATGTAACGCATCAAGTTGAAGTTTAAGTAAATTCTGTTGGGTTTCAATCTGACTTAATTTCGAAAACTCATCACCTTCTTCCCTGGCTATGTCAACCATAACCCTGTTTGTTTTAAAATTTTGCATAGTGTCTTCAACCTCTTTAAGAATTGATGACACTTCCATCATTTGCTTGTCAATGAAACTAAGTGTCCTTTCATTGAGATCATACTTCGACTGCAGTTTCTGATTAATATAAACCACCGCAAGTGTATCCAGGAAAAGTTTTGCTCTTTCAGGAATAACATCCTTACAACTAATTTTCAAGATGTTTGTATACTCAGGATTTTCAATAACAAGACCCGATTGATAATCAGATATTAATTTATCAATAGAATGTACCTGGAATTCAAATTGCCCGTCCTGGAAATTCGCAATACTTTTATCAGAAAAGTTATTCTCCTTATTAACAATGAGATTAAACTTTTCATCAATGAGCTCCTTTCCAAAAGTACCCGTTAGTTCTTCTCCTGCCGGCATTTCGGGCAAAACAATGGAATAGGTATTTTTATCTTTGATATTAAACTTGATACGTTTCTCTAGCAGTCCTGAATTCATAGAATTTACAGTAACCTGAAACGGCATGTTTGTAAAATATTCAGTTGTACGAACTTTCCCAATTATGAAATACGAAACCTGGATTTTATCCTTGATTTTTTCTAACACTTTACTCAAAAGATCATATGATTGGATAATCTTTGATTCATTGGTGTTATCAACATACCTTCCATAATCGCCTTTACCAGCACCTGCATAGGATTCATTAATTAAGCTTTGCGAATAATACTGTTCATTCGTATTAAGCATAATTTGGGTAGATACCTGGTAAACATTTGTAAGCTTGTAAGTATAAAAGTAGCCGATCAGGTAAGCCAGCGCAGCAAATATCAAAGGAATGTACCAATTCCTGGCAATTACTCTCCAAATTACTTTTAAATCATCAAGATTTAAAAGCGCTTCTTTCTTCTTTTGCTTATTCACAAATAATAGGAAAAATTGTCTGCAAATTTAACATTTTGCCCGACAAAATGCGCGTTTTAAGCAAAATTAAAAAGGTTTGAAAAGCTTTTTTATATAAAGTAAAAAAACTACATTTACCAAATATTTTATTGAAATCTGACAATGAAGATTAATCCTGTTGCTCTGCTTTTTGTTATTGCTTTTCTGGCGCTAAACTTTTCTTCTTTTGGAGCAGGAATGGCTCCTCCTCCTCCGGGCGGTGGTATGACTCCGGCGTGCTGGCCACCACCATGTGTTCCTATTGACGGCGGTGTTACTTTTTTATTGATTGCAGGCGCTGCCTATGGCACTAAAAAAGTGTATGATCTAAGGAAAACAAAAGTGAACCCATAACCAGGGTTATGTCCCTTAAACAACGTTTAAATTCTATTTTCAGCTCCAAAACCGGGCAATTCTTTTTAATTGCAGGTTCCGTTTACTTATTCTGGTTTTTACTGTATGAGCTATATATTAAACCCAATACGTTGCTCGACGAAAAAGTAATTTCAAACATTGTTTTTTTCAGTTCCAAAATATTAGGGTGGTTCTCTCACGAAACATATTCCTCCGTTGACGATCTCAATATGCAAATGATTGGCATCGATGGAGCTCACCCTGTTTGGATAGGAGGTCCCTGCGACGGGGTATCCATTATGGCTATATTTGCCATCTTCCTTGCATGTTTCCCTGCCAATCATCTTTCCAAACTCTGGTACATTCCAACAGGAATCATTATTATACACTTCCTGAATATCTTACGGGTATGCGCACTTGCCGCCATTTCCTATTACGGTCCTGAATATCTTGCTTTCAATCACACCTATACTTTCACCATTTTTATCTACGCCTGCATATTTGGCCTGTGGATGTTTTGGGTAAATAAGTTCGCCAAGAAGTGATCAAAAAAATTGCCATAATCTTTGTCTTTCTGGCTATCCTGGTAGGCCTGGGCTTTCTCCGGGAATTTGTTTTTGTTAATACCAACTCTATATTGTACTCAAAATACTACAATGAGAATTATCCTCTTCATCCCTTTTTCAGTTTTTTCAGGGACAAGAGTTACAATTTCATTTACGTTTCCAAGTGGGTGCTTACACTGGTTTTCATACTCTTCTATTTTTTTGCTCAAGTTTTGACAGCACGCTTTCTTCTAAAAACCAATATTCTTCAAAAATGGTTTTTCTTCTTTTATCTTTTTCTCGTAATATTGTCGGTAATTGCATTTGGCATTGGCTGGATAGCAGGCAACATAAACCAGGGTTATATTTTTAGCCGGGTATTTTTAGGGATCCTGCAATCTCCTTTACCGATAATGTTTTTAATACCTGTATATTATTTTTCAAAGAAAATCGAATCATCAACATAAATAGCAAAAATGAAAAAGGACACCGCCATTTTTAAACTGATCAAAGAAGAGCATGAACGCCAAAGCCATGTAATTGAACTAATCGCTTCAGAAAATTATGTAAGCGACCAGGTAATGAAAGCAATGGGCTCGGTACTCACCAATAAATACGCAGAAGGTTTACCAAACAAGCGTTACTACGGTGGATGTGAAGTGGTAGATAAAGTTGAACAAATTGCAATTGACCGCGCTAAAGAATTGTTCGGAGCTGCATGGGTAAATGTTCAACCACATTCGGGAGCACAGGCAAATGCAGCTGTAATGTTAGGCTGTTTAAAACCCGGTGATACTATTTTAGGTTTTGATCTTAGTCATGGCGGTCACTTAACACATGGTTCCCCGGTAAACTTCAGCGGAAAATTATATCGTCCTACTTTTTATGGTGTGGAAGAAAAAACCGGTCGCATCAATTACGATACAGTAGAAGCAACAGCAAAAAAAGAAAAACCAAAGATGATTATCTGCGGTGCATCTGCATACAGTCGCGACTGGGATTACGAACGTTTACGTAAAATCGCTGACGAAGTTGGAGCGTTGCTGATGGCAGATATTTCTCATCCATCAGGATTAATCGCAAAAGGAATTTTAAATGATCCAATGCCTCATTGCCATATTGTAACTACTACTACACATAAAACATTGCGCGGGCCACGTGGCGGAATGATTATGATGGGACAGGATTTTCCGAACCCATGGGGTGATAAAACTCCGAAAGGAGAAATAAAAATGATGAGTGCGATTCTTGATGCAGCTGTATTCCCGGGCACACAAGGTGGTCCGTTGGAGCATGTGATCGCATCCAAAGCAATTGCATACGGAGAAGCACTGAGCGATGAATATATGCACTACTGCGTTCAGGTGGTGAAAAACGCACAGGTAATGGCAAAAGCATTAGTAGAAAAAGGATACAAAATTATTTCGGGAGGAACAGACAATCATTGTATGCTGATCGACCTTCGCAGTAAAAACATTACCGGCAAGGAAGCGGAAAAAGCATTAGGTGAAGCCGACATTACAGTAAACAAAAATATGGTTCCTTTCGACGATAAATCGCCGTTTGTTACTTCCGGGGTACGCATCGGAACACCAGCAATAACTTCAAGGGGATTGAAAGAAAAAGATTGTTTGAAAGTGGTAGAGTTTTTTGATGCTGCTATTAAAAACAAGGATAACATTAAAGAACTTGCGAAGATCAAAAAGAAAGTAAATACTATGATGATAAAGTTCCCGTTATTCGCCCAGCAATAATTTGGAATTACAATTAACAAAAAAGGGAATCGATTGATTCCCTTTTTTGTTTTGTGTACGGTATAGCTTTATAGCTGCTTCTTTGTATACTTTGTAAGGATCACAATCATTTGTTCGTTGATCTTGCCTTCGATCTGATCCGTGTTATCAGTAACCAGTTTTATCTTTTTAACTACTGTTCCTTTCGCAGCAGTAAAGCTCGTTCCTTTTACATTTAACCCTTGTGTTAATACAACGGTGTCTCCATTTTCCAATACATTCCCAAATGAATCTTTATGCACATCCGCTACTTCAAAAGCACTCAAAGCCCATTGAACGGTATCTTCATCCAGGTCAACCGAATTGATGATGTTTTCCGCCCATGCTTCTTCTTTGTAGTTATGAAGAATCCTATAACTCAATGCCTGTACTGCAGGTTGTGGATTCCAGATACTTCCTTCCAGGCAACGCCAATGAAAACCTGATTCTTTATTATCGATAGCTGTAAGGCATGTATTACAAATCGCAACCTGGTTGTCTGTTGAATCATCGTTTTTTGGACTTACCGTATATTCATGCGTTGCATGTTCCGCATTACACAGCTCACACATTTCTCCGTTACGATCTTTAAGGGCCTGACTGATTGACATAGAATTTTGTTTTGGCTGCAAAAGTAGGAATTTAAATAAGAAAGACTAATAGCTTAATATAGTACCGGTAGAATTTACTTTCAGCTTTACTTCCTTTCCTAAATACAAAGCCATATTTCTATCGATATGTCCTGCAGGCATATTAAAACAAACAGGATAACCGTATTGTTTTACCGCATCGTAAATGATCTCTTCGGCGGTTTTCCCGAAAGGGATAGTATTATCTCTCATATCACTCATCCCCCCGATTACAAGTCCTGCCAAATGTTGTAGTTTTCTGCTGCGTTTCAGGTTCATCATCATACGGTCGATGTGATACAGGTATTCGTCCAGGTCTTCCAGGAACAAAATTTTTCCTTTTGTATCAATGTCACTTTCGCTTCCACATAGTGCGTAGCATAAACTCAAGTTTCCGCCGATGATTTCAGCATTTACTTCACCGTTTACATTTAGCCTATGAGGTTCGAATGCATACTCAATTGCTTCTCCGAATAAAGCCTTACGCAAACTTTCTGTCGCTTCTTTATTTTTTTCAAAACTAAAGAGCATGGTTGAATGTAATGTTCCCACGCCAAAATTCTGATTAATGTGCTGATGTAAAACCGTGATATCGCTGTAACCGGTAATCCATTTAGGATTTTTTCTGAAACCTTCAAAACTGATCTTATCCATCAAACGAATAGTTCCATACCCGCCACGCGCGAAAAAAACAGCTTTAATGCTTTCATCATTTAATGCCCAATTCAGGTCTTTTGCACGATTCGCATCACTTCCTGCATACTGGTTTTCTACTTCAAAAATATGCTCACCCAAAACAGGTTCCAGTCCCCATTCCTTTAACATCATTTTGGCAGGACGGATTTCATCAGGAGTAACTTTACGTGCTGAAGCAATCAACGCCACTTTATCACCAGATTTGAGAAATGCAGGTTGAGTCATTATGCAAGGTTGTTTTTCAATAAATATTCTGCTATCTGTACTGCGTTGGTAGCAGCACCTTTACGCAGGTTATCAGCCACTACCCACATGTTAATGGTTTTTGCCTGTGTCTCATCTTTACGAATACGTCCAACAAACACTTCATCTTTATTATGGCTGTTCATCGGCATCGGGTAAATTTGTTTAGAAGGATCATCCTGCAAAATAACACCTTCCGTTTTGGTCATCATATCACGGATCTCTTCAACAGATGGTTCTTTATCAAATTCAATATTAAGTGATTCGCTGTGCCCACCCATAACCGGGATACGAACAGTGGTAGCTGTAACTTTTATATTATCATCACCCATGATCTTTTTGGTTTCGTTCACCATTTTCATTTCTTCCTTAGTGTAACCATTATCCATGAATACATCTATCTGCGGAATTACATTAAGATCGATAGGATATTTATATGCCATTTCACCCTCAATTCCCTTTCGTTCATTCATTAATTGATTAACTGCTTTTACGCCAGTTCCGGTAACTGACTGATATGTTGAGACAACTACACGTTTGATGTTGTATTTTTTATGAAGTGGATTCAATACCACCACCATCTGAATGGTTGAGCAGTTTGGATTCGCAATAATCTTATCTTCCCTGGTAAGCACATGTGCATTAACTTCAGGCACTACCAGTTTTTTTGATGGGTCCATTCTCCATGCAGAAGAATTATCCACCACAGTAATTCCTGCCGCTGCAAATTTTGGAGCCCACTCTTTAGAAGTATCACCACCAGCAGAAAACAATGCAATTTGTGGTTTTGCCGCAATAGCCTGGTCCATGCTGTGAACTTTGTACTTCTTACCCTTGAATTCGATTTCCTTACCAACTGAACGCTCAGATGCCACAGGGATCAATTCACTAACGGGGAAGTTACGTTCTTCCAACACTTTGAGCATAGCCGTACCCACCAGGCCGGTTGCTCCTACTACTGCAATTTTCATTTTAAAATTTAGGATTAATTCCGACAAATGTACAAAAGCATTAACATCATTTGCAAACATCTTTGTTTTATCAATAGGTTTCGGAAGCAGTTTTTTCATATTTGCCTGTTTAAATCTTTGAGTTCTGAATCAGTTCTGTTTAGTATCTTTACACAAACATTTATATGGAACCTATAATTGAAAAAATAGACCGGGACCTTATTGAAAAAGAGTTACAGGCAGGTAGATTTGTACGCAAAACAAACAATGGCCATAACGAGATCTACATCATTACGCATATCGACTCACCAAATGTAATGCAGGAGATCGGGCGATTACGTGAAGTTACATTCAGGCATGCGGGCGGAGGAACAGGAAAATCGATTGACATTGATGAATTCGACATCAGCGAGCATCCCTACAAACAGCTGCTGGTTTGGGATCCGATCGATAAAGAAATCGTTGGGGCATACCGCTATATTTTGTGCAAAGATGCGGAATATAAAGATGGCCACGTACATCTTGCAACAACAGAACTATTTCATTTCAACGAAAAGTTTGTAAAAGAATATTTGCCCTACACTATTGAATTAGGAAGGTCATTTATTCAACCTGCTTATCAACCTTCTGAGCAGTTCCGCAAAGGATTGTTTAGTTTGGATAATTTATGGGACGGGCTTGGGGCAATAGTAGTTGACAATCCTGATATGAAATATTTATGGGGCAAAGTAACCATGTATACCGATTTTAATGTGCATGCACGCGATATGATCCTT
>DASWXS010000443.1:0-10849 GCA_036405375.1 Bacteroidia bacterium | reverse complement strand
ACCTTCAGTAACTTATTGATCCCTTACCAGATTGGTGCGCGTGATATGGCTTCAGGATTCCTGAACATGTTGTCGTACTGGTTCTTCTTTATTTCAAGTGCGATCATGTTAGGTTCTTTATTCATAGAAGACGGACCGGCATCTGCAGGTTGGACAATTTATCCTCCGCTTTCTGCTTTACCTGAAGCAATTCCAGGATCTAAATTAGGTATGACATTGTGGTTGATCTCTATGAGCTTGTTTATCGTTTCTTCTTTATTGGGTGGTTTGAACTATGTTGTTACCATCATCAACCTTCGTACAAAAGGAATGAAAATGACAAGAATGCCACTTACTATCTGGGCGTTCTTAATCACAGCAATCTTAGGGGTATTATCTTTCCCTGTATTATTGTCTTGTGCATTATTGCTGATCTTCGACAGAAGTATGGGAACAAGTTTCTACTTATCTGACATCTACATCGGCGGACGTCCATTAGACCAGGTTGGTGGATCACCAATTTTATTTGAGCATTTATTCTGGTTCTTAGGTCACCCTGAGGTATACATTGTATTATTGCCGGCTTTAGGTATTACTTCTGAAATTATCGCTACCAACTCACGTAAACCAATCTTCGGTTACCGTGCTATGATTGGTTCTATGTTAGCGATCGGTTTCTTATCGTTTATCGTTTGGGGTCACCACATGTACATGACAGGTATGAATCCATTCTTGGGATCTGTATTCGTGTTCACTACATTATTGATCGCTATCCCATCTGCGGTAAAAGCCTTCAACTACATCACTACATTATGGAAAGGTAATATCCAGTATACACCGGCTATGTTGTTCTCTGTAGGTTTGGTTTCTTCTTTCGTAACAGGTGGTGTTACAGGTATCATCCTTGCTGACTCTACATTAGATATTACTGTTCACGATACTTATTTTGTGGTTGCTCACTTCCACATTGTAATGGGATTGTCTGCTATCTTCGGTATGTTTGCCGGTGTTTACCACTGGTTCCCGAAAATGTTCCGCAGAATGATGAACAAAAAATTAGGATACTTCCATTTCTGGATTACATTCATCGGTGCTTACGGAGTATTCTTCCCAATGCACTTCTTAGGTATGAGTGGTGTTCCTCGCCGTTACTATACCAACAGCAACTTCCCGTTGTTTGATCATTTAGGCGACATCAATGAGTTAGTTACAGTATTCGCGATCATTGCTGCATTAGGACAAGTAATTTTCTTAATCAACTTCTTCTACAGTATGTTTAAAGGACCTAAAGCTCCACAAAATCCTTGGAACGCTAACACATTGGAGTGGACTACTCCTGCTGCACAGCATATCCACGGAAACTGGCCAGGTCCGTTACCTGAAGTTCACCGTTGGGCTTATGACTATAGCAAGCCCGGTGCTGAGCACGACTTCATCCCTCAAACGGTTCCATTAGGACCTGATGAGCATGATGGTGGAGGACACTAAAAAATTGAACCCAGACTATAACGTCTGGGTTTTTTGTTTGTCGAAATTAACAGGGTAGTAATTTATTTCGCAAAAGTTATTCCAGTGGCAACAAGGCTATTCTTTTGAGGATGTTTTGCCCCTTGCTATATCTGATTTCATTTATTTACTGATGTTTTTACTGGCGCGGCTTTCGCATGTTGTTTTAAACTTAAAACAACTGTTATGAAAAAAACGTTTATCCTATTAAGCGTAACGGTAGCCTCATTGGCTTTCGTTTCCTGCAAAAAAGATTATGCCTGTACCTGTACTTCCACCACCACCTATTCTAATGGTGATACAGATGGGAACACACCAACTGTAACGACTATTAAAGAAGTTAAGAAATCACAGGCTCAGTCTCTGTGTGCTGATACGGAAAGAACAGGAAGTTCTTCGTTTGGAGGTTCGTCTGTTACCTATACAGTAACCAGCGATTGTACGCTTGCGAAAAAATAATAAATAAAAAAGCTCCTGGTATTTCGACTCTGCTCAGTATCCGGGAGTTTTTTATTTTAATCTTTACTTCTCATATAGCTGAAGAATCCGCTGTATTTGTCTTTACGAACATGCCCGCATTTTGCACATTTGTATTTGTACGTTGTGTCGTGATGCATAGATGTTCCTAAGATCTCTGTACTGTAATTTTTGTCGAGACCTATTTCTGTTCCTGCAAGTTTCATGTTGAATGTTTTGCAGCGTTTACAATAGGAAGTTAGTATCCAGGCAATAAACCAATTCAATACAAATAAACCAACAATGGTAACAATAACCCAAAGCAAAACACCTTTGAAGAGATCCCCGAAATGAAAATCTTTTTGGGTATCATCCTGGAAAGATATGGTAGTATAATATCCTTTACTTAGCACCATACTTACCGGCTGTTTGGTATCGCCCCACATACCAAAATAACCGGAAACGGAATCAAGTGCCCATGGTGCCCCATACTCTTTATCCAGGATAGGCTTTAAAGTATACCAGGCATCTTCAGGTAAGGTCATCTCCACATAATACAGCCTGTCATTCCAAAAAGCAATTGTTGTTTTTTGTGCCTGGACACCATAAACGTTTGATGTTTTTCCATACTCAAATTTTGTTTCTTCCCAACTTTGAGGATTGGAAATGTCTTTTGTAATATCTGCTTTCCATTGATCTACCGGCTTCCCCATTTCAAAGCCAGGAGGTACAGCGGAAAAACAAACAATGGCGGAGAATTGCAGGGCGATAAGGGTAAGTAGTTTTTTCATATAATGAAGGTTTATTTTTCTGCGATCTCTTTTACTTTCTGGATTGCATTTGGAAATGCTTTTGAAAAATAGTCGGCAAACGAATCAACAATATCCAGTTCTACAATCAAAATTGTTTTGCCGTTATTTTCTTTTAAGGTGTAGTTTTCTTTTGAACCACTCCACTGTTTTGTGTCCTCATCCAGCGGTTGTTCTTTGCCTTCCTTTAGCACACCGATATGCCTGAACGACATGAATTTGTTTTCATCCAGTTTCTCAATCACACTGTACATGCCTTCACCTTTGGGCGAAAGAAAATGTATTTTACTTCCCTGCTTCCAGTCGCTAACTGCATAAGACCCTTCACTGAACACACGGGTCCATTCCCGATAGGTTTTGTCGTCCCATAAGGTATGCCATACCTTTTCTTTGGAAGCGTTTATTTCTTTTTCGAAATGTAAGGTTTGCATGGTAAATATGTTTTTAAAATGAATTTCTGTTTGGTAATATAAATATACTACATCCCTGTTTCTTACGGAATCAATGTTGGTGAAATTACCTATAAAATGGGTGAAAGAATGTGAAAATTATTTTTCGAGGACAATACGGAAAGTAGTTCCCTGCCCGGGCTCTGTACGTTTTACGAAAATCTTACCGTTGTGATAATTTTCTATGATACGTTTGCATAAGGATAATCCCAGTCCCCAGCCTCTTTGTTTGGTAGTAAAACCAGGTTCGAAAACGGTTTTTGCTTTTCCTTTTGGAATACCTTTCCCGGTATCGCTGAAGTCGATATATACAAATTGTGTGGCATCTATCACATCAACCGTAATATTTCCTTTACCGTCCATCGCATCCACAGCATTCTTGCATAGGTTCTCCACAACCCATTCAAACAAAGGAATACTGATCTTCGCGGTTATATTTTTTTCAGAACAATTTACCGCAAAGTTTATATTACGTGAAGTGCGAAGTTTTACATAATCTACTGCATGCTCCAACACCTGCTGAATGTTTTCGCTTTGCATATTGGGAACAGATCCAATCTTGGAAAAACGTTCGGTGATCGTATTTAAACGGTCTACATCCCTGTTCAGCTCTTTTATAATATCTTCTTCAACTCCCTGTGCCTTTAATAATTCTACCCAGGCCATTAATGATGATAATGGAGTTCCCAGCTGATGAGCTGTTTCTTTGCTCATACCTACCCATACCTGGTTCTGTTCCGATTTTCGGGCTGTGCTGAATAAAGAATATGCAATCAGGAGGAACAAACCAATGACCCCGAATTGCACGTATGGGTAGTATTTGAGTTGCGTAAGTAATGTAGATTGCTCATAATAAATGTAATTTTTCCCGGCATCACCCAGATCAATTTCTATCACCGGGTTTTCTGCTGCCATTAATTGAATACGCTCTTCGAGTTTCTGCGGATTGCTAAACACAGCAGAATCAAGGTTACCAAAGGCGAGGATATTCTTTTTGGTGGAATCTGTATAAATTACAGGCACAGAAGCTGTATTTACCGCTACTTCGGAAATAAAAGATTTTATCAAACTGTCAAATACCAGCTTGATATCTGTAAATACTTTTGAATCGTTGTAATACAGGTAGTTTTTCTTCCCCTGGAAATATTCTATTTCGATAGGAGCATATTTCTCTTTCATATCAAGAAACTGCTGACGAACATAAGCGGTGTCTTTTTCTTTTAATGAATCAAGATTACGCGCTCCCGTTATTCTGTTTTTGTCGTTGGTAAGAATTACCGGAACAGTGGTGTTGCTCTGAATTACTTTTAAAATGAAAGTAAGATCGTTCATTTCTGCGGAAGCAAGTTTTTGTGTAGCCTGTGCATACAACTCTGCTTTTTTTCGCTCTTCCATTTTTATTTTAGTAAAGAGCTCATTGGTGAACCGAACGAGCTTGGCTTTTTTCTGAACAGCCTCTGCCCATAATTTTACTTTGGTACGCTCTTCATCTGCGATCTTTTTTACAAGGCTGTTGGTATACCATAACGAAACAATAATGATAATAATAGCGATCACAAAGAGCACTATTTTCCATTGTTGTTTACGGGTGTAGATATTCATAAAATCAGCACTATTTTACGCTTTTAAAACCGGACTTGCAACTTTGTTTTTGTTTGCTAATTGTCCGCAGGCAGCGTCAATGTCTTTACCCCGGCTTCGTCTCACGTTTACTACTATGCCTTTATCTGCAAGATAGCGGAAGAAAGTATTCAGTCGTTCAGGAGTTGTTTGCTGAAATTCGCCGTCGTCTATCGGGTTGTATTCAATGATATTTACTTTGGAAGGAACACGAGCGCAGAATTTTGCCAGCTCTTTCGCATCCTGCAAACCATCATTGAAATCCTTAAAAGCAATATATTCAAAAGTTACTTTGTTGCCCGTTTTGTTGTAGTAGTAATTCATCGCATCCGCCAGGTTATCCAATGTATTGGTTTCATTGATTGGCATGATGTGATTACGTTTTTCATCATTAGCAGCATGAAGTGATAAAGCAAGATTAAATTTTACTTCATCATCACCCAGTTGCTGGATCATTTTTGCAACCCCGGCAGTAGACACAGTAATACGCTTTGCAGCCATTCCCAAACCATTCTGTGAAGTGATGTGGTTTACCGAATTAATTACCTCTTTGTAATTCAATAAAGGTTCGCCCATTCCCATATAAACAATGTTAGTAAGTGGCTGGCCGTATTTTTCTTCTGATAATTTTTTTACCAAAGCAACCTGGTCGTAAATTTCACCTGCAGTTAAATTGCGCAAACGTTTTAAACGCCCTGTTGCACAAAACTTACAGGTTAAGCTGCATCCAACCTGCGAAGAGATACAAACCGTCATACGCGTTTCAGTTGGGATCAGAACGCTCTCCACAATTTTTTTATCGTGAAGCTGCATAGCGCATTTAATGGTTCTGTCGCCACTCACCTGCATTTCACTGATGGTAACCGGGCTGATCTCAAAACCACCTTCCAGCTTAGCACGAGTGTCTTTGGAAAGGTTGGTCATCTCAGCGAAATTAACCGCGCTCTTCTGCCATAACCATTGGTATACCTGCTTGGCACGAAATGCCGGTTCTCCCATGGTTTTAAACACGTCGGTAAGCTCGGTTTGCGTTAAACTGCGTATGTCTTTGAGGTTTTGCAAAGCCTGCAAAGTTACGAAGCTTTTTTCAGGAAATAAAATGAATTTGGTATTTAGAACGTTGAAAAGTAGCAGTTTAGCTAAATTTTTGGATTATTTAAAATAGTCATAAACTTATGGCAACTATCTTTGCACCATGCAATTCAGGCCGGTAAAGCAGATAAATGCAGTTTTAAAACAGGAATATTTCGAACCAACCATCAGCTGGGCCCTGCGTGTAGTACTAGCGCTTAACATTCCGCTTATTTTATTACCACTTTGGAAAGGATTTTCTTTCGAAGTGATCTGGGCTGCATTTGGTGCTTACATGATTTCTTTGATTGATTATAAAGGACTGCATTACCGGAAAATAATGATCCAGGGTATTGCTACAGTACTTATTTTTTGTGCTGCTATCCTGGGGATGAATGTTAGGGAAACGATAGTAGCAGCAGTTATCGCTATGTTCTTTACGGGCATGTTTGCCGCTTTGATCCGTAACTGGAGCGATTACGGACCAGGAATTGGAGTGGCAACCGGTTTTTTCTTTTTATTCGGGCTTTCCAATCACGTGTCGTTTGAAGAATCGTTACATCATGGTTTCTATCTATTGGCAGGAGCGGGTTGGGCAATGATCATCACCCTGTTTACCTTTCCTTTTCGTCCTGCTGATCCTATCAAACGCTCAGTTGCCAGGATATGGAAAGCCAATACTGATTTCCTGGATACCATTGTTGCCGAACAAAATTCAGAAGAAAAGATCACACGCGAAGAAATCCTGGAGAAAGAGTTTGCAATCCGCACCGCTATTGATCAATCCGTAAGTCTTTTTGCACGCAGGGAAAAAAAGAAAGACAAAGCACATCATTATGATATGCTTATTGAACTCCGGAGAACAGCCTCGCTTTTCGGTGCAGCACTGAACGCTGTTCAGGAGGAAATGGAACTATTGAAAGATCCGGTATTTGACGATGTAAGAAATTCTGTTCTGTACAAAACACTTTCGGCGTTCAGCCAGGCCAGCGCGCGAATGGCAATTGTTACATTCACATTACGCGACGAGGACCTGGTGATGACAAAAGTGCGAACAAAACGTTGCGCCATTGCAATAGATTTATTCAAAAAAGCCTGCGAAGGGCTTTCACTAACCGCCAAAGAAAAAAATGGACTCGAGCACTTTATGGCTACACTCGAAAAGGCTCAAAGTTACCTGGAGCAAAGCATTCAGCAGATCGAGGAAAAAAAAGGACTGAAACAAAACAGTTATTTCGAAAATTATCGGTTGAGCTTCGGCAACTTTATATCGGGACTACATCCTGATGCTTTGTTTGGATTTATCCGCAGTATGGGTAATATCACCAATCAACAGCTTGCTTATGCATTGCGTGTATCCGTTGCTTTGTGCCTCGGTGTTTTTTTGTATCGTTATTTTAATATCGACCACGGGCATTGGATTCCACTCACCATGATCATTGTTATTCAACCGTATTATGGAGCCACAATCAAAAAAGGGGTGCAGCGTATAGTTGGAACGGTTGCCGGTACGGTAGTCGGGGGTCTGATCATGTTGCTGCCACTGCCACAGGAAGCCTTCGTTGTGTTGCTGGTGATAGTGTCTTTCTTTGTTGCCTATTTCTTAAGAAACAATTACAAGATTGGTGTTTTCTTTGTTACTGTAATGATGGTGGTGTTGATGCAGATTTCTCAAAGCGCAACCTGGGAGCTGATTGGATGGAGAGTGCTTTCAACACTTATTGGGGCAGGTATTGCGGTAGCTGCGGGTTATGTTTTCTGGCCGGTATGGGAACGCGAGCGTTTCCCGGTTCTGGCTTCGGAAGCATTGGAAAAAAACAAAAAATATCTTCATGCTGTTCTCAGCAATTACACCGGTGATCTTCCGGCGGGCGATAATTGGAGTAAATACCGCCGCACGGCAGAAGCCGCTAACAATAGCCTTTTTGCTTCCGTTCAACGTATGTATGAAGAGCCAAAGCATGTACAGAAAGATGTGGATACCTATTTTGCGATTGCCGGTGTGAGCATCCGTATTACACGCGAAATAACTTCTATTGCTATTACTACAGCAGGAGACAAAACTGCTGTGAGCAAGGAAATTATGAAAACGGTGCCTGCCTACCTGGAACCTGTTTTTGACCAAGCGAAGGAGCTTTTTAATGATGGGTCAGATAAACGCCCTGAAACTGCACCGGCCCGTAAATTTCTTGACCAGCCACAGTTTTTGGCCAATTCCGATGCCCGATTTATTCGTAACGAGCTGGAAAAGATAGTGTTCGAACTGGACGCCCTGGCACAATTGGATGCCAAAACCAGCTAAAGTGTTGATTTAAAGATGGATAAATTGCCATTTTTACCCGGATATTCGGGCTAAAATCACTATCTTCGCACACATTTTTTCAGAATTTAATGGATTACAAGAGCAAAATTAACCTTGAGAAATTACCAAAGCACATTGCCATCATCATGGATGGGAATGGCAGATGGGCCAAACAACAAGGAGAAGAGCGTATTTTCGGGCATCATAACGGGGTTTCTTCTGTGCGTGAAACAACGGAAGCCGCTGCTGAACTTGGAGTGAAATTCTTAACCTTATATGCTTTTAGTACCGAAAACTGGAATCGCCCGAAAGAAGAAGTGGAAGCCCTGATGGAACTATTGGTAATGACGATCAGTAAAGAAACAGAAACATTACTGAAAAACAGCATCCGCCTCGAAACCATTGGAGATACAGATTCTTTGCCGGCATCATGCAGGTATCAGCTCAATGAAGCAAAAGAAGCTACAAAGAATGGAACCCGTATGACACTTGTTTTGGCTTTAAGCTATTCATCACGCTGGGAAATTGTAAAAGCAGTTAAAGAGATTGCAGGTGAAGTGAAAAGCGGGAAGCTGGATACTGATGCTATTGATGAAACTATGTTTGCGGCAAAATTATGCACTGCGGGTATGCCTGATCCTGAGCTGATGATCCGTACAAGCGGCGAACACCGCATCAGTAATTTCCTGTTGTGGCAATTGTCTTATGCCGAATTTTACTTTACAGAAAAACTGTGGCCCGACTTCAGGAAAGAAGATTTCTACGAGGCAATTTACAACTACCAAAACCGTGAAAGACGCTTCGGTAAAACGAGTGAGCAGATACAATAATTCCTGTTAATTCATGTTAATCCATTTTATAAGCTAAAACCAATTAAAGATATTTGTCTCCTACCGAAATGAACAACAATAAGATCAAACAGCTACTTTGTTTTGTTGTATTTGCCTTTATAGCATTTACATCGGAGGCGCAGATAAAGGAAATTGGAAGCAGCGATAGTATCGACTACTTACACCCAAAAGAATATGCTATAGGGGCGATTGAGATCAAAGGATTAAAAACACTCGACAAAAATGTTATTAAACTGATGTCGGGCTTATATGAAGGCCAGAAGATCAGGGTTCCCGGCGATGCTACTGCCGACGCAATTAAAAAATTATGGAAAGCTGGTTTTTTTGACGATATAAAAATTTACCAGACCAAAGTTGTAGGTGATGATATCTTCCTTACGATCGAATTGCTGGAACGCCCGCGCTTATCGAAGTTTGCATTTAAAGGTGCGCGTAAAAGCGAGATCGATGATATTAAAGAAAAAACGCGCCTTGCCCGCCAGAAAATAGTTACCGATCATTTGCTGGCAACAGTAAAATCACAGATCCAGGATTTTTATATCGACAAAGGTTATTACAATGCTAAGGTTAATATTACAAGTGTGGTAGATTCTACTTCGAAAAATAAAGATGTAATTCTAACCATCGACATCAAAAAAGGGAAAAAGGTAAAAGTGCAGGAAGTTGTATTTTATGGAAACAATGTTGTTAAGTCGGGAAAGCTCCGTCGTAAACTGAAAGAAACCAAACAGTACAGGTGGTGGAATGTTTTCAATAGCGGTAAATTCCTGGAAGAAAACTACGAAGCAGACAAACCAAACCTGATGACTAAATATCTTGCATTAGGATACAGGGACGCACGCATTGCAAAGGATACTTTTTATTTTGTTTCTCCGAACCGCGTGAAGATTGAGATCACCATGGACGAAGGAAATAAATATTATTTCAGGAATATTTCATGGCTGGGTAACAGCAAATACAGAACCGGGATACTGGATACTATTCTTGGAATCAAAAAAGGGGATGTATACGATCAATCGGTTCTTGAACAGAAATTATACATGAACCCAAGCGGTGTAGACGTAACTTCTCTTTATATGGACGACGGTTACCTGTTCTTCCAGGTAAATCCTACCGAAACAAATGTAGAGAACGATTCCATTGACCTGGAGATTCATGTGTTTGAAGGAAAGCAGGCCATTATCAATAAGGTAACTGTTGTTGGAAATACAAAAACAAACGACCGCGTAATTTACCGTGAGATCAGGAGCCGCCCGGGACAGTTGTTTCGTAAATCAGATATTATGCGTACGCAACGTGAACTTTCGCAGCTTGGATTTTTTGACCCTGAAAAACTGGGTGTAACTCCAACGCCGAATATGGCCGATGGAACAGTTGACATCGAGTACAAAGTGGAGGAAAAACCTTCTGACCAGCTTGAATTGTCAGGTGGTTGGGGTGCAGGCCAGTTAGTAGGAACACTGGGTGTTTCCTTCAACAATTTCTCGGCGCGTAATTTCTTCAAAAAGGGGTCATGGTCGCCGCTTCCTTCAGGTGATGGGCAAAAATTGAGTATCCGTGCGCAAAGCTCGGGTGTATATTACCAGAGTTATAACGCTTCATTCACCGAGCCATGGCTGGGCGGAAAAAAACCAAACTCACTTAGCTTTAGCATATTTAAAAACGTTCAAACAAACGGGCAGAAGAAACGTGTGAAAAATAGTGAAGGTGAAAAAATTGCCAACCCATTGCGTGCAGATATTAATATTACAGGTGCTTCGGTTGGTTTTGGAAAACGGTTGAAATGGCCGGATGATTATTTCCAGG
>DASWXS010000442.1:0-5475 GCA_036405375.1 Bacteroidia bacterium | reverse complement strand
CCGGTGAAGGTGGTGTGTTTGTTACGAATGATGAAGAAGTATACAAAAAGGCTGATGTGTACAGTGATCACGGACACGATCATATCGGGAATAACCGTGGTATGGAAAATCATCCTTTCTTAGGATTCAATTATCGTATTTCCGAATTGCATGCTGCTGTTGCTTTGGCACAGACTCGTAAAGTTCCGGGTATCAAAGAAAAAAACATTCACAATAAAAAATTCCTTCAGAATATTCTTTCGAAAACAGAAGGAATTGGTTTTGCGAAACTCGCTGATCCAAACGGAGACTCTGCTACTTTCTTAAACATTTTGATGCCAACTCCGGAGATTGCAAAAAGCACTGTAGCTGAATTAAATGCGGCAGGTGTAGGAGGTTTCAATTACTGGTTCACCAATATGTATCATTTCGTTAACCAGTGGGATCATTTAAAGAACCTGAAAACGGTTTCTAAATTACCGGTTCAGGTATTGGGTGCTCCGCAGGATTATAACAACATGCAATTGCCGAAATCGCAGGAAGTAGTTGGTCGTTTGATCTCTTTTGGTGTTCGTTGCACCTGGACGGAAGCCGAAATGACTACTTTGGCAGAGAAGATCAGTGCTGCTGCTGTTAAAGCAATGGCAACGGTTAATGCTTAATGAATGATTATTACTTTTTGAATAATGAATGTCCTTCTTGTAACTCAGGAAGGACATTGTTTTAAAAAATAAATTATGCTACACAAAAATTTTAAGAACATTGATAAAGTAACCTACGGAAGAGGATCTTTCGGACAACTGGGAGAAACCGTAGAACCGATCCGTAAAGAAAATAATCACTACTTCGTTTATGTGGTAGATAATTATTTCAAAGGAAAAGACCTCGTGAATAAAATGCAGAATAAACCGGAAGATCTTGTTTATTTTATTGATGTAGATCCGCATGAACCAACTACCGAACAAATTGATTCGTTACGTGATGAAATTCTCGCGAAAAAAGGTTTACCAAGTGGTGTGATTGGAATTGGTGGTGGAAGCATAATGGATATAGCAAAGGCATTGTCGCTGATGCTTACCAATGAAGGTTCTTCAACTTTGTACCAGGGATTGAATCTTATTAAGAAAGCAGGAATTTATCATTTGGGCGTTCCAACTATTTCGGGTACAGGTGCTGAAGTATCAATGACTGCAGTACTTACCGGTCCTGAAAAAAAATTAGGTTTGAAATGTGACTGGACGGTTTTTAACCAGGTTATTTTAGATCCGGAATTAATTTCAAGTGTTCCTACCGATTGGTGGTTTTATACCGGGATGGATACTTACATTCATTGTATCGAATCGGAAAGTGGAATTCGTAACAACGCATTCAGTTTAGCTTACGGTGAACAGGCATTAAAACTATGCAGGGAAGTTTACCTGGATGAAAAATCAGGAAGATCTGCTGAGAACGATGATAAACTGATGGTAGCTTCACTGATGGGAGGCTTGAGTTTGACATATAGTGAAGTAGGAGTATGCCACGCCTTAAGTTATGGTCTTTCTAAAATTCATGGCACTCGCCACTGTTATGCAAATTGCGTGATCTTCCAGCACCTGGGAGATATCTATCCTAAAGGTCATTCTGAATTTATGGAAATGATTCGCAAACACAAGATTGAATTACCGCAGGGTTTGAGTAAAGAATGGGATGATGCTACACTCACTGCAATGGCAACAGTTTCCATTAATCTTCCATTTATGTGGCATCACGCTTTTGGTGATGACTGGCAAAAAACAGTGAACCTGGAATATATTAAAGATCTGTTCCGGCGAATGTAAAACAGATTAAAGAGTCGGCTAAAACCAAACCTGATGAAACGTTTTTTATACTGCTTATTTTTCCTGCCAATCGTGCTCGCTGCGCAAAACCTGGACTCTATTTCCATGCAGCAACTCCTGGTTGTTGGCAATATGCAGGCCTTTCATATCAGCCCTCCTGATTTTAATGTTACCACCAATAAACAAATTGTTGATCTTTTTATTGATGAAGTGGATGGGCGAAAAATGTTTTTTCTGAAAGCGGAGAAAGAGCGCCTGAGGTCTTTGGTTACTGATAATTCATCCAATGATGGATACAGCGTTCTGATAAAGGAGACTTTCGATCTGATGAAAATGCGCTTGTTGCAGATCGACTCCATGCTGGCAGATATTGAAACTAAACCGCTTGTTTTTTCAGAAAAAGATACGATCACTTTCCTTTCAAAAAAAGCAACTTACCGTTCCTGCGAAAATCTCAGGGAATTAAGGGTACGAATGGAGAAGAGATTGAAATACGATTGTCTTAACCAGGTTATAAAACCAGGAAAGGAAAACGAGGATGTATTGAAATTGAGTCCAGCCGAGTTAAAAACAAAACAGGCAGATGCAACTAAGAAAGCCATTATACGCGTAAGAAGATACCTTCAAAACTTTGACACTGAGTTTAAACTGAAACATCATATTGGTGATGGCTTAAGTAATGCAATTACCCTGCGTTGCGATCCACATAGTAGTTACTTTAATACCTATGAAAAGGAGAACTGGGATTCAGGACTTTCCATGGAAGAATTCTCATTTGGTTTTTATGCCGGAGATAACGATGATGGGGATATAATTATTTCAGAATTGATTCCTGGAGGTCCCGCATGGAAAAGTAATGAGCTTCATGAGGGAGATGCGATCCTGGCCTTTCAGTTTGAAAAGGAGAACAAAGTTGAGCTGATAAACGCAGAGCTGGAAGATTTTTATTTGCTGTTCTATAAATCTGCAGAAAAAAATGTGGAATTGACTGTAAGGAAAAAAGATAACCAGGTACGCAAGATTAAGCTGGAAAAGGAGAAAATCCAGTCGCAGGAAAATGTGATGTCCAGTTATGTTATAAACAATGATAAAACTAAATTCGGTTATATTCCAATTCCGGCTTTTTATTCGGATGATGAAACCGATAGCAGGCAGGGTTGTGCCAATGATGTTGCAAAAGAAATCATTAAGTTAAAAAACGATTCTATACAGGGACTTATCCTGGATCTTCGTTATAACGGTGGTGGTTCGATGAAAGAGGCGATGGGTCTTGCGGGGATATTTATTGATGAAGGCCCTGTTGCGGTTTTTAAGCAGCGTGTTGGCAAACCCATGTTGTTGAAGGATTTTAACAGGGGAACTATTTATGATGGACCGTTAATCGTTCTTATAAATGGTGCAAGCGCTTCGGCGTCCGAGTTTTTAACGGCAACTCTACAGGATTATAAACGGGCTGTAATTGTGGGTTCTACTACTTTTGGTAAAGGCACCGCGCAAAATGTGTATCCTGCAGATACCAATTTGTACAAGACAAAAGGAAAGAGTTTTTATATTAATCCGACTATGGGTTATGTAAAAATAACAGGAGGTAAATTTTACCGGGTAACAACACAAAGTCACCAGGGAAAAGGCATTGAACCGGACATCCATATACCTGATATGGTAGAGAGTTTTCTTGATAAGGAATCGGAGATGGAGTATTTTTTGCCAGCGGATTCAGTGAATAAGAAAGTTATATATAATGCGCTTAACGCTCTCCCCTTAACTGAGTTGAAGGGAAAAAGCGAATCGCGTATCAAAGCAAACGAACAATTTAAAAACATGCTATTTCTTGCGGATAGCATTGCGACTGCAGCTGAAAAAGATGTGAAAGTAGTGTTAACGGTTAAGGATTTTAAAAAGTACTCGGACGAACAGGATAAGCTTGGACAAAAAATTGAAAATGCAATTGAGTTAAAGGATTCGGATGAACTATCGGTAAAAAACAACTCTGTGATGCTGAAGCTGGTTTCTATTGATGAATACCAGCGTAAAAATAGCGAACGAATACTTGTAGGAATAAAAAAAGATTTAATTTTGAAAGAGGCGGTTAATATACTTGGCGATCTACAATACTATCAAACAAAATAACAAACCAATATGAAAACAAAACACATCGTGGCCGGACTGGCAATGCTTGTAACAGGACTAACAGTTAACCTGAATGCACAGGATGCATCTACAGCAGGAGGATATCTTGAAACTGTGGGGAAAGAATTTAATAATATCCAGGAAAACACGTGGGATTATACCCGTTCTGCTGCGCATGGCAAAAGTGCACGTAAGGTTGAGAAACGCAGGAAAGAAGTTGTGTCAGCAAACAAGGATGCAATGAAAGTGATCGGAAAATTGGGGCCATTTAATGGCAGCACAGCTTTCAGGGACAGTGCTTTGTCATTTTTAACTATTAACTACGCGGTTTTAAATGAAGATTATGCAAAACTTGTTGATATGGAAGAAGTAGCTGAGCAATCGTATGATTTAATGGAAGCATATATGCTGGCGAGGGAAAAGGCGGATGAAAAGTTAAGAGCTGCGGGTGACATGATTGAGGCAGAATATGAGAAGTTTGCTGCAGCCAATAATATCAAACTTATTCAGCAAAAGGATAAACTATCCAAGAATATGGATATTGCCAATAAAGTTTATAAGCACTACAATGAAGTATACCTTGTATTCTTCAAAAGCTATAAGCAGGAAATGTACCTGATGGATGCAATGCAAAAGAATGATGTAAATGGTATTGAGCAAAACAAAAACGCATTGGCAAAAACGGCAAAAGAGGGTTTGACAAAACTTGCGGAAATTAAGCCATATCAAAATGATATGAGCATTAAGAAAGCCTGTGAGCAAATGCTGAAATTTTACCAGGAAGAGGCGGAAAAGAAGCTGGTTAATGCTTCTACATTTTACGTGTCAAAAGAGAATTTTGACAAGATAAAAGCTGCTTTTGATGCAAAGCCTGCAAATAAGCGTGAACAAAAAGATGTAGATGAGTATAACAAAGCGGTAAATGATTACAACAAAGCATCTACTGACTTTAATAATACCAATGCAGAGCTGAATGCAAAACGTTCACAGTATTTGGAGAACTACAATAAAGCGAATGCTAACTTCACGGATAAAAACGTTCCTAAGAAATAAAATTTATAGCTTATAATTAAAGCGCCTGGTACTGAGCTTGTCGAAGTACCAGGCGCTTTTCGTTTATGGACCTTGCTCTATATTAATAGGATTTGCATTTTCACTGTTAATAGGAGGAGGTGCGTCATCCTTTATGTTTTTCTTTTTCCTGCTGATCTTTTGTTTGTAACGCCTGTACAATTCATCAATAGTATCAAATTCTTCTCTGAAAAAGACACCTACACCCTGCGTAAATTGTCCGCCGGCAGTGGTTGTCTGATAAGTATCATTAGATCGGTTAAATGCTTTCACCCTCACTTTTCCTTCATCGGTTAACTTGTAATCAATATTCAAATCACCGATCATGTTACTGGTTTTGGTTTGCGTGTTATTGTTTACGCCTACGTTTCCATCAATACTTAACTTATCGTTGAACAACTGGGTTGACAGTGCAAGATCCAACTCTTCGTTGCTCACAGCGCGTCCGGGTGTGTAATTTACACCTACATCAACG
>DASWXS010000441.1:0-6490 GCA_036405375.1 Bacteroidia bacterium | reverse complement strand
TCTTCTGCCCTACCCTTAATAAGAAAACTTTCCTTTGCATTATGAAGCGCTTCAACCTTTTGCGAGGGATAGGCACCATATATATGCAGTTCTGCATCCGGCAGTTGTTTCCGTATAAGTGGCCAGATACTTTCTTTCAGGTATTGAACCGCATTCCAGTTTGGTTCGTGTAAAAAATTTCCAATGCTTATAAAGTGCTTCCTATCCGAATAAGCCGGCAGCAGGTTGAAATCTTCTTTATTTAATGGCTCCAACATAAACGGAACGTAATGCAAAAGGGACGCATCTACTTTAAATAAATCTTTTAAGATCTGCATTTCTGCTCCTGAGATAATAAGAGAAATATCACAACGATATATGCTGGCTATTTCCCTTTTGGCAACATCACTCATCAGATCCACTATTTCCAGCTCCCGCTTTTCTTTCCAACCTTTCTGGCGTGCCGCACGTAAACAATGCAGATCTTCTGTATCCAATATCCTTAATGCATCCGGGCATGCTTCGCTTACTCTCCATCCATACTGCTCTTCTGTCATAAAACGATCGAACATAACCATGGTCGGCTGTAACTCTTTTATAAAGACGTCAAAATTGCTGTTGTTCAGCTCAATTGAATATGTATCGACCCCAATTGAAACGAGATCAAACATGTATGCACTTTTTTCAGCAGCAGTAGCAAAACTAACTTTCCATCCTTGTTCAAGGAATAGATTAATAAGTTGCATCATCCTGCTTCCTGCTGCGGATGATCCTGGTTCGGGCCAAACCGTGCCAAGAATAAGAATATGATGTTTTGAATTTTGCATAAATAAAAAAGCTGCCTCCCTTCGTCAAACTCAGGACAGACAGCTTTTACTTGTTTTAATCTGTTTTATTTTGTTCCTTCCGCAGCAGGACCCGATAATTTATTAGCCGCAGCTGTTGCCATATCCCTGTCGAAGAAATACAGGGCAGCTTTTTCTCCGCCCATGAACTTCAATTTGTCGACATTTGTACGCGCCAATGCTTCCTCTTCAATTTGCTCGGTAACATACCATTGAAGAAAGTTATGCGTTGAATAATCTTTTTCCTTCAGGCAAAGATCAACCAGATCGTTGATAGAAGCAGAAACTTTTTCTTCATGGTGAAGAATGGTTTCAAATACCTCAGCAACCGACTTATATTTTGCAGGAGGAGCTTTTAGTGCAGGTACCAATCCATGACCACCACGCTCATTCACAAACTTGATCAGTTTTGTAGAATGCATACGTTCTTCATCTGAATGCAGGAACAGGAAATTAGCAACACCGTTCAATCCCTGAACCTCAGCCCATGAAGCCATTGCCAGGTAATAATTTGAACTCGCAGCTTCCAGTTCAATTTGTTTATTTAATGCTGCTTCAACTTTTTTGGATAACATAATATTTTATTTTAGATTTTTGATTCCTGATGTTTGATTTGAATATGAAATTAGAAATAAATTCTTAACCCACATCAAAAATCTAACATCAAAAATCCTAAATTAATACGCTCTTACCATTTTTCCTTCCATGAAGTGGATAAAAGATTTATTGGCAACCTGCACACCACCCGGCGTTGGGTAATTGCCGGTAAAGTACCAATCTCCTTTATGATCAGGACATGACTGGTGTAAACCTTCAATTGACTGGTAGATTACTTCCAGCTCGCAACTTAAGTCTGCCGGCTTAATCAGCTGTGCAATCTTTGCAGAAATCTCTTCTGCAGTAAACTGGTCATAAATTTCTTTCACCACATTCACCTGTTCTTCCATCGGAAGTGTTACCTGGTATTTGGCTTTTTCATATACTTCATCAATAAGACTGTCTTGTCCGCGCTCTCTCAGTAAAGCAATAGTAGCTTCAAAAGCAACAAATTTATTCAGAATGGCCATATCAATTCCATAACAATCCGGGTAACGGATCTGCGGAGCTGATGAAACCACAACGATCTTTTTTGGCTGCAAACGATCCAGTATCTTGAGGATACTTTGCTTAAGTGTTGTACCTCTAACAATAGAGTCGTCCAATACAACCAGGTTATCCACTTTTTCTCTTACCACTCCATACGTAACATCGTAGCTCAAACTTACCAAATCGTTACGGTGTGCATCATCCGTAATAAATGTACGTTGCTTGGCATCTTTCAATACCAGTTTCTCAATGCGTGGACGAATGGTTAAAATATCGCTGAGCTCGGGTTCAGTTACATTAGAACCCATTTTCATGATCTTGGTTGCCTTAACTTTATTCAGATAGCCATTCAAGCCTTCAATCAATCCTCCAAAAGCAACTTCAGCAGTATTTGGAATGTAAGAAAAAACTGAATTGCGAAGATCGAAATCAATTGATTTAAGGGTGGCAGGAACAAGGTATTTCCCCAAGTCTTGACGCTCTTTGTAGATTGCAGCATCATTTCCTCTGGAAAAATAGATACGTTCAAATGAACATGCTTTTTTCTCTAAAGGTTCTAATATTTTAGTTTCACTAACAGTGCCGTTTTTCTTAATGATCACCGCGTGTCCCGGAGTAAGTTCTTTGATCTTTTCAAAAGGAACATTAAAAACTGTTTGAATGATCGGTCTTTCAGAGCAAACAACTGCAATCTCATCATCGTGGTAAAAAAAGGCAGGGCGAATTCCATTTGGATCTCTCAAGACAAAAGCGTCACCGTTTCCTATCATTCCACCCATCACATAACCGCCATCCCAATGTTTGCTGGATTCTTTTAAGATAGAATCTATCTCCAGATTCTCTGATATATGATTTGAAATTTCAACATTTGAAAGTCCTTGTAATTTACCGATCTTAAATAAACGTTCATTTTCTCTTTCCAGGAAATGCCCGATCTTTTCCATAACAGTAACTGTATCCGCTTTTTGGCGTGGATGCTGTCCTAACTCAATAAGGTGTCCGAAAAGCTCATCAACATTGGTAAGGTTAAAATTCCCTGCAACAGCCAGGTTTTTTGTCATCCAGTTATTTTGCCTTAAAAACGGGTGGCAATTTTCAACATTATTTTTCCCGTAGGTACCATAGCGCAAATGCCCCATTAAAAGCTCACCCAGGTAGGGAATGTTCTTTTTTTGCCATTCTACGCTTTTATAATCTTCCGGCTGCTTTTGCTGGGATTCTATAAAATGCTGGTTAACCTGCGTAAAAATATCCTGTGTGGCACGGGTTTTAATAGAACGTAACCTATCAATGTACTGCATCCCGGGTTCCGGATCAAGTTTGATGGTTGCAATCCCCGCACCATCCTGTCCCCGGTTCACCATTTTCTCCATGATTAGGTATAATTTGTGCAGACCGTAACGGGCAGAACCGTATTTTTCACGGTAAAAACTAAGCGGTTTCAGTAATCGGATAACTGCGATACCGCATTCGTGTTGAATTTTGTCGCTCATGTTTGATAGCTATATGCAAAGGTACTACTATTACCTCAATTGAGCATCCGGGAATCATAAAAAATGGCAAATTATCGGACTTATTTTTTTGACAATTTAAAGGTATATTTATCCTAAATTCGCTCAATAGTGAAAAGCCTTCTGCAAATAGCAATTTTTACCATGTGTGGATGAAGTTCAGATGTAAAAGACCCATGAAAAAGACAGTTGCCTTTTCCTTATTAGTTGCTTTGATTTTTTCCTGTAAACCGAAAAAACAAAAAGCCGATCTTATCATTTATAACGCAACAATATATACAGTCGATAATACATTTTCCACCACCCAGGCTTTGGCAATCAAAGACGGGAAAATTTTAGCAACAGGCAGTTTCGAAGAATTAATTGGTTTATATGAGCCAGCAGAGAAAACAGATGCCACAGGCAATTATATTTTTCCTGGTCTCATTGATTCACATTGTCATTTTTACGGTTATGCCATGGGACTCCGGGAAATAAACCTGGTTGGAACAAACTCATTTGAAGAAGTAATTGAGCGGGTAAAAAAATTCGCCGGTGAAAACCCGGATGCCGAATGGATCGTGGGCAGGGGCTGGGATCAAAATGATTGGGCCGTTAAAAGCTACCCTGACAATAGGATTCTTGATTCGCTGTTTCCCAGCAAACCTGTTTTACTGACACGGATCGATGGTCATGCAGCACTCGTAAATAGTGAAGCGCTTAAAAGAGCAAACATTAACGAAAAAACGAGTATAGCTGGCGGAGAGCTTTTGTATTTAAGTCCTTCAGATCAAAATTCATCCAGGGCCGGCCTGGTGGTGAATGGTACAGAACTATCCAAACACGCTAAACTTTCGGGACTCCTAATAGACAATGCTGTGGATATGGTATCTAAAGTAATTCCTCAAAAGTCTAAAGAAAAAATCGAAAAAGCCTTACTGGCTGCCCAGGCCAATTGTTTCGCTATGGGATTAACTACACTCGACGACGCAGGATTGTTAAAGCCACAAATAGATATTATTGATTCTCTTCAAAAGATTGGAAAACTTAATATAAGGATTTACGCCATGTTAAGTGATAGCTCAGTGAATTACGATCATTATTTTAAAACAGGAAAATACAAAACTGATTACCTGAATGTGTGTTCGTTTAAGTTTTATGGCGATGGAGCCTTGGGGTCCCGCGGAGCATGCATGAAGCAGGATTATACAGATAAAAAAGCATGGCGGGGGTTCCTGTTAAGTCCTCCCAGTCATTACGCTTCAAAAGCAAATGAAATGAAAGAAAAAGGATTTCAGATGAATACACATAGTATTGGTGATTCTTCATTAAAACTTCTTATTGACATCTACAACACAACTCTTGCTGCTTCTGAAAATAAACGCTGGAGAATTGAACATTGCCAGATTGTAAGCAAAGATGATCTGAAAAAATTCAAAGCGAACGGAATCATTCCATCTGTACAACCAACACACGCCACAAGTGATATGTATTGGGCAGAAGAACGAATAGGAAAAGAACGAATAAAATATGCTTACGCCTATAAAGATCTTTTGGAAGCAGCAGGGCTTGTTGCTTTAGGAACCGATTTCCCGGTTGAAGACATCAGCCCTTTTAAAACATTTTATGCCGCTGTGTTCAGGAAAGACAATAAAGGGTTTCCGGAAAAAGGATTTCTAACGGAAAATGCATTAAGCCGCCAGGAAGCATTGAAAGGAATGACCATCTGGGGGGCTTACGCGAATTTCGAAGAAAACGAAAAAGGAAGTCTGGAAGCAGGAAAGTTTGCCGACTTTGTGATTCTTGATACTGACCTTATGAAATGTGAAGAGAGTAAGATCTTAAAAACAAAAGTTATCGCAACCTATGTTGGTGGTAAAGTAGTATACTCAAACACTTCTATTCAATAACAATATCTCCTTCAAAAACAAAAGTTGCCGGGCCCGTTAACCAAACATCAGAAAAATTATTTTCCGATATTTTTTTAAATGCCACATTCAGTTTCCCACCTGGTGTAATAATAGTGCAGGAGTTCTGATCAATATACTTTCCAAAAGTTGAGGCCACCAAAGCTGCCGCAGTTACTCCGGTACCACAAGAAAATGTTTCATCTTCAACTCCACGCTCATATGTTCGAACGTGCAAACCGTCTTTCTTTTCTTCAATAAAATTTACGTTAGTTCCCTTTTCTTTAAACCGTTCATTATAACGAACCTTTCTGCCTTCTTCAAACACATTCAATGTATCCAGATCAGAAACAACTTTAACATAATGCGGCGAACCAGTATTCAGATAATGATCCTCACCTATCTTTTCAATTCCGGTAACATTGTTCATCTGCAAACGCACGTTGTCGCTTTCTAGTGTGCTTTGGTGCGGACCATCCACCGCAATAAAATGGGCGGAATCTTTTATTACTCCGAGTTTCTTTGCAAAAGCAGTGATGCATCTTCCACCATTCCCACACATCGAACTCCGGTTACCATCGCTGTTATAGTATACCATTTTAAAATCAAAGCCTGCTTCATTTTCCAGCAACATCAAACCATCTGCACCAATTCCAAAACGGCGATCGCACATGAATTTAATTTGTTCTGTACTAAGCGAAATCGCTTTATTACGATTGTCGATTAAAATAAAATCGTTGCCTGTTCCCTGGTATTTATAAAAATGAATTTTCATTCTTATTAATATATAATGTATTCAAATGGTAAACGTGCCTGGACTCCTTTCATACGAACCAGGTTACGCAGGTACTGTATGTATTTATAGCTTTCACCGAAGTTTTTTACAAGTGCTTTGGTTTCTGCCTCTTCTTCTGCATTACCTAAAATTGCTTCCAGTGTATTTTTTCGTTTTGGCAATTCAAGCGTTTTATACGTCTTAAGTTTTGCTTTATCTGCAGCATAAGCAATTGCCTTATCCAATCCGCCAATTTCATCCACCAGGTTGATTTCTAATGCATCCGCCCCGCTCCACACACGCCCCTGGCCAATACTATCAACCTGTGCCTGGGTCATTTTTCTTCCTTCTGCAACACGTTTGGTAAATGCATCATATACATCTTCAACTCCTTTTTGAATATACGCT
>DASWXS010000440.1:0-4495 GCA_036405375.1 Bacteroidia bacterium | reverse complement strand
GCGATCATCACAATACCTTGCTGCATTGGTAACCATGTTCCACGTTTTATAATCGTTCCGAACACTTGTTACACCCAGTTTATCCAAATGACCCATGCCGCTTAAAATGTGCTGTGTAATGTACCAGTCATCCGGCCCTCCGTCGAACCAAGGCCATCCCCCATTGCTCACCTGCATTTTCTGAAGTTTATTCATGGCGCGGTTCAACTCATTACCCATTTTGTTGAGGTCGAATAACAATGCCACACGTTTTTTGTTTTCACTTTCATCTTTTGCCTGTAATACCCATGGAGTTTCTTCCAGCATCAATGATTTTAATTCCTGGTTCTTCTGCAGGTTCGAATAAAATGCTTCAGGACTGCTTGTTTTCCATGAATCAAAAACCTGCTTGATTTTTGGTTTGGAATTTACAATGTGAGAAGCAAGACTGTTTGCGTAATAGCGGGAAAACGTTTGTTCAGCACACTCGTAAGGATATTCGATCAGGTATGGAAGCGATTGAACAGCATACCAGGCAGGATTTGCGGTAAACTCCAATGTAACTTTATGATTGCGTAAAGTTGTAGAGTTATTATTCTGGTTGATCAGTTTTGCGAAATTGAATTCTTTGGTTTGTTTGCTTCTGATGGGTAAAGGCATGCTTTCTGTAACCAGCATACTGTTTGTCATAACAGGTAAAACCATTTCTTCACCATCGGTAAAGTTACCTGCTTTTGCTACTACTTTGTATTTGATGGCACCGATTCCTTCAGGTATTGCAATGTTCCACTCCAATAGATCACTTTGTCCTTTTTTAGCAGAGAACTCGCGTTCGCCAATGGTTGAGAATTTTCCGTGAACGGCTTCGATCATTTTTGTGCTGATCTCTTTGTCGGTAATAGCGTCATAAAGCAATAAATCGGCTTTCCCTGTCATTTCTTTATCAGTTAGATTAACAACCTTTGCAGTAAAAATCATCTTATCATTTTCACGCAGGAAACGCGGTGCATTCGGCTGAATCATCAAATCCTTTTGTGTCTGGATCTCCTTTTGAATTTGTCCGAACTTTAGATCTTTGGTGTGTGCAAAACCTTTGAATTTCCATTTGGTTAATGACTCAGGAACAGTAAAGGAAATCACATATTCGCCTTTTTCATTGGTTTGCAATTGCGGATAGAAGAAGGCAGTTTCGCTAAAATTGGAACGTGCTTTTACTTCTCCTCCAACTCCTCCCGACATCCTGTTATCTGATTCACTATCTTTAGTGGTTACCGTCCAGGCCATAGTATTACCGGTTGCTGTTGTGACGTCTCCGGCGACAAACCCGTTGGATTCATTGTTTTTGTATTTTGTGGTTTCTTCGCGTTTTCCTTTTTTCTTAGGCTGGTTCTCGGCTACATCTGCTTCGGTTGCTACTTTTTCTTCCAGAACTGCCCCCGATACCGGTGCAGCATAGTACACATTTCCATCGTCATAATCGTTGTAATAGCGATATGAGTAGTAATACATGCCAAAATTATTTAAGTAGTCGTACGACCTGTAAGGCGTTGCATAATAGGTTAACAAATCTTTTGAATACTGGCGACTATTATTAATACCTGCTACTTCAGATGTTAAAGGAAGCGTTGCATAATAGGAATTATAAATATTGAAATACCAGTCGGAGCTCCTGAACTCATCAAGCGATGCATCATACATGGCTGCCAGCAATTCAGCTGTCTCTTTTTCTCCTTTTTTGTTTTTGATTGTCATCTTCCATTCTTCAGCCTGTCCTGGTAATAGTTTATTACGGAAAGTTTCAAAGCTCAGATCAAGCTCTTTGTTTGTGTATGGAACATAAACTGTTTCAGTGTGATAATAGAAACGATTGTTTTTGATAAAGCTGATATAATAAACAAAGTTGCCTCTATGTTTTTCTTCTACTTGAATTTCGTATGGAGTCATGGAAGCTTTCAGGTTGAATGAAGAAACTATTGTTTCTTCATGTTCAATGTCCAGCCTGTAATTCAAACTTTTAATATCAGATGCCTGGATAAAAGATACTTTTTCGCCCGGCTCTGCTTTGGATACAACTGCTTTAAACCAGTCGACCTGGTTTTCAGGCACATCATCTATAGTTGTGGTGTAAAGTGTAACATAACGAATATCTTTTACTTCTTCACCGAATTTGTCTTTACATAGTGCCTCAATCACATAAACACCGGGCTTCATACTTTTTATATTCGATGTCCAGTCAATTTCCTTTTGGGTTTTTGTATCGAATAAAAATTCAGCAACCTGTTTATCACGTTCCCATTTGTATTTATTTGTCTCGTCAGCGTACTTATCGTATGGGAATGATTTATAATATTCTTCTTTCGCAATTATCTTTTTATCCGGCTCGGTCCACAGACGTTCCCTGAACGATCTTGTTGGCTGTTTCAGCGAATACATGGTGATTTTACCTTTTGTAGGCTCATCCTCGCCGTTCAGGTTGGTAGTTGATATTTTGATCTTTTCGGCGGAAGTAAGATCAGCTTCCTCAGGAAGAGAAAGGTTAACATTTAAGGATTTATATCCTACGTATACATACGTTTGTGAGCTATGCGTTTCACCATTGATATCGGTAACATCAGCATAAACAGTATACGAATAGGTTGGTTGCTCCTTTTTGCTTACGGATGGATCGGGCAGTGCTTTGAATTTGATCTCAAATGCACCCGTGTCGTTGGTTTTTAATACGCCGTTATCAATTTCCACCTGTTCATTGTTCCCATACCATCCACGATACCAGTACCACCAGCCCGGGTAGCTTACATTTCTCACAACCCGGTAGGAAACATCGGCTCCGTCAATGTTATAACCCGCAAATGCTTTTGCTGTTCCAATGGCCTTAATTTCTTCGTTGATCTTATAGCTTCCTTTTATTGGCTCAAATGCCACTTCAAATTTCGGACGTTTATATTCTTCAACAGAAAAAGAAGTGCTTCCATAACTATCCTGGATGCGCATATTCCCGTTCAGCAAACCTTCGGGCAGCACAAAACTTCCGCTCACCGTTCCGAATTCATTTGTAGTGAGTGTTTGCGTTGAAACTGTCTGGTAGTTCACATCCTGCAGGTATATAGACAAAGATGTGTTAGTGAGCAATTGGTTAGTGGTTCCGTCACCTGTTAAATGTATTGCTTTAAAGTGGACAGTTTGTCCCGGACGATAAATGCCACGGTCGGTGAAGAAGAATGTTTTTGCTTTGTTCTTGTCGTAGTCATAAGGTTTGTAAGAATAGAATGGTTTGTCGCAATAGTAGTGATCGGTAGCAGTTGAGAACTCAAGAAAGAAATTGCTGGAGTAATTGTTGTCGCTGATAAACGGAATGGCAACATTACCATCTTTATCAGAAGTAAAGGTTCCTTTGTTTTCTCTTTTGTATTTACGGTCTTTATAGTCGTAACGTTCTTGCCAAACCACCGTTTTTACATTCGGTAAGGCTTCTCCTGTTTGGCGGTGAACAATATTAATATCAAAGCCGCCCTCTTTTGTTTTTCTGCTGATGTATGCAATGTTTGAATACCAGAGGTCCGTATAGGTTACAATGTTTTTTTCGACGGAAAATGTGGATGAGGTAGATGCCAATAAAACATAGAAACCTTGTGTAAGCTCCGGAATTTTCACTTCGGCACTATGGGGATTATAATCTGCATCTACCGGCATATCATATTCGAAAGTCGCTACAGGTTTTTCTTCCAGGTATTTTTTTATGAGCTTGTCGCCATAAAGGTCACGGGTCATATTTTGATTTTTCTGGTACTCTGTCTTTATCACACGGAAATATACTTTGCCAATATTATTGTAATTTAAAAGTGCCCTTGCTGGTTTTCCAGGCTCATTAACATCTTCTGCAACCAACGACATAGATTTTAGCTTGATGTTTTCAATCAGTGGTTTAGATGCCTTTGCACCATAACTTTCAGGAAAAAGCGCAATTGCCTTCTCTGCATAAGCGATTGCTTTTTTGTTGTACCATTTATAGTCATCGCTCACAAGTGGTTTATAAAGATGTGCGTTTGAATTATACCACCTTGCAATTTTGAGCAGGGCCTCGGCTGAAGAAGCTGATGTTTTGTGTTTTTCGGCAATGTAATGTAGTGAGCGCAGGTAAAGCGAATCTTTACGTTCGTTTTTAGATTGATTGTTAACGAAATTTAAACGGTTAAGATCAGCATCGATCAATGCTTCCGGAGCTTTATCATTTAAGTGGAATTTAAGGATATCCTGGTAAATCTTTAGCGCATAGTACTTCAGATTAAGCGTGTCATCGGGGTTTTTAATTTCGATCTCTGCAAATTGCCCGGCATTTGAAAAATAAACAGAATCGTTCATACTGAATTGATTGGCTGGGCGGTTAATATCCGCTTCTCCGCTTTCATAGAAGTCAAGTGCCCGGTTCGCAATAAAATCATATAGGGTTGGCCTGAATACACGCGCTTCTGCTGATCCTTTTATAATGATCTCGTCATAATAATTAATCTGGGTACGT
>DASWXS010000439.1:0-1538 GCA_036405375.1 Bacteroidia bacterium | reverse complement strand
ACAAACAAACCCCGTTGCATATCGCTTGCCAGTAAAATTCCGGATGGAAGATAAGGATAGGTTGCCCAGCAGCCACGGTAAGCAGGATCAGCAATGTAATTGTCATTATCTCCATGTGTAGGATCCGTATCGAAAAAACCTTTTAATACAGCAGTGTTCGGATTAGAAACATCGTATATATAAACACCATCCTGGTAGTATGAGATAAGCACATGATAATTGTTCATCATATACGGATTATGAGCAGTAGCGCCCGGATGAGACTTAATGGTGTCTAATAAAGTAAGATTCCCAAGATCGCTTACATCCAATACTTTAACAGCCATTCCTGTTGGAATTTCATCACAAAATACAAGCGTTTTGCTATCGGGAGTAATTGCACTGCTATGATTATAACCGGCATCCAGGTAATTACTGTAAGTTGCAAGCAAAGAAAATGTGTTATTGGCGTTATATTTTAAAATAAACAAACCTTCATTTCCTGCTGAAGCATATACCGTATCATTTTTTACCAGCATATCATGTACGTAATCAATATTTGGATAATCCTGGTTAAGTGTACGCAACAACACCGGGCTCTCCGGGTTTGCTAAACTATAAACCGCCATTGAATATGTTACGTTGCCAGGTTTTGTAACACCACCACAAAACAGTTTATCGCCTTCAATAAAAACAGTATGGGATTTGGTAAACAAGCTGTTTGAATCGTATACTACATGAACCGAATCTGGCAGGTAGCTCAGGTCCACAATCTGCAAATGATTGTTATTGTCATCACTCACCAGGTACGCATAATGCTGGTAAGTTTTCATTTCTCTCCACAAGCTGTTTTGGGCAGCACCGGCTACGTAGTCACGTACAACAGGTGAAGCCGGATTGGTAACTTCAATAAAATGATTTCCTTTTGTTGAGCCTAATATCGCATATTCCCTGTTATCAACCGGGTTGTGCCAACCATAACAACTCGCATATTTGGTTCCGGTGCCATACCAGTTATTGGTAGTTTCGGGTGCAACCGTCGACAAAAGCGATATGTTGTAGCTCGGATAGGTTTGTGCCTCGGTGGCTAAACCTATAAAAAGCATGGCAGATGCGATAATTTTTTTCATTTCGAAGATTTAGACAAATGTAAGAAACTCATGGCTCATATTGAGGATAAAACGTTAAAAAACAGGTGTATTTCCTGCGTTTTTTTAGTATCTTTGAAGGTATTGATGTTCTAAAACCAAATGAAGAGAATCCTGTTTCTTATACTGAACCTTTTTCTTGTTAATTTATTCCAGGCGCAAACTTTTTACAACGAATGGATCAACTACTCTCAGTCGTATTATAAAATTCCAATTGCCAAAGAAGGTGTTTATAAAATAGATTCGCTCAAACTTGCCAAAGCAGGTATTCCAATCGGAACCATTGATCCGAATAATATCCAGTTGTTTCATAAAGGCCAGGAATTATATATTCATATTACCGGCGCAACTGATGGGGTGTTTAACAGTAATGACTATATTCTTTTTTATGCAGATAAAAATACCTGCAAA
>DASWXS010000438.1:0-12046 GCA_036405375.1 Bacteroidia bacterium | reverse complement strand
TCTGACCTCTTTCAGAGAATAAAAGTATTTTTGCTTAAGTGTGAGCAATGTAGTAAAGCCGAAAAAAGCGAAATTGAAAAGCTGGTTTAAATTTGTGAATATGCTGGTTGGTTTTTTAACTGTGATAATTACATTTATTGTGATGGAAGGAGTTACCTGGCTCACTCATAAATATGTTATGCACGGATTTTTATGGGTATTACACGATGATCATCATAATAAGAATAAAGAAAATTTTTTCGAAAAGAACGATTCTTTTTTTGTGATCTTCGCTGGCTTATCAATGATCTTTTATGCCATCGGTACATTGCACGAAAATCTGGGCTTTATGTTCTTTATTGGCCTTGGAATTACTTTGTACGGTATCGCTTATTTTTTTGTGCATGATATTTTTATTCACCAGCGTTTCAGGTGGTTTACACGAACAGACAATTTCTATCTGCGCGCGATCCGTAAAGCACATAAGGTCCATCATAAGCACCTCGGACGGGAACACGGAGAGTGTTTTGGCATGTTATGGGTGCCCGTAAAATATTTTTGGGAAGCCTTACAAAATCAAAAACAGCATGGATGAAAAGTATACATATCTTTTGGTAGATTTCTTGTGCATGGCTGTTCCATTTTTATTTTCCTTTCACCCAAAACTGAAATTTTATAAAGAGTGGAAATTCCTTTGGCTCCCGGGATTAGTAACTGCGGTGTTTTTTGTTCTTTGGGATTGTTTGTTTACACATATCGGTGTGTGGTCTTTTAATGAAAAGTATATAGTAGGAGTTTATTTTTTTAACCTGCCTGTTGAAGAGATCCTGTTTTTTATTTGTATACCTTATGCCTGTACGTTCAGTTACTATTGCTTTAAGCGTTTTTTTCAGTTCAGGCGCTATAAAAGGATAGCGTTCTGCGTTGCGATTTTAATAGCTTCTTCTTTACTCATCGTGTCTTTTTTTAATTTGTCGCGCCTATACACTTCGGTTACGTTTATTTTACTTTGGGGAGTTCTGATAATATGCGTATATAAAAAACCGGAATTTCTGGCTGCTTTCTTTTTTTGTTATATTTTTATTTTAATACCATTTTTTATTTCGAATGGAATATTAACAGGCAGTTATTTTAACAGAACAGTAGTTATGTATAATAACGAATACAATCTGGGAATAAGGCTGCTTACCATACCTTTGGAAGATGTTTTTTATGGTATGCTACTCTTATTAATGAATATTTTCGGATACGAGCTGGTAAAGAAGCGCATTTCTTTTATTGGACAAGACCAAAAGATAATAGTAAGGTAAATTTAGCGTAGTTTTGTAATTTAAATAAGAGATGGAGAAGGTTGTTCTTGTAAACGAAAAAGACGAAGAGATAGGAACTATAGAGAAAATGCAGGCGCATGAAAAAGCATTGCTTCATCGCGCATTCTCGGTATTTGTTTTTAATTCACTGGGTAAATTATTATTGCAGAAAAGAGCACTATCCAAATATCATTCGCCTGGTCTCTGGACTAACACTTGTTGCAGCCACCCGCGACCCGGGGAAAAAACAATTGACGCAGCTAATCGAAGGCTGAAGGAAGAGATGGGTTTTGAAACCGGTCTCGAATTCGCTTTTAGTTTTGTATATAAAGCCGAAATGGAAAATGGTCTTACCGAGCATGAATTTGATCATGTGTATTTCGGATTGCATGATGATATGCCTGCTATAAATACAGAGGAAGTGTCTGAATGGAAATATGAATCGCTGGAAGAAATCGCGAAAGACATAAAACTACATCCAGAGAATTATACAGCCTGGTTTAAAATTGTGTTCAATAAAATCGTTGCTTTAAAAAGTACTTAAAAAAGGTTAGAATATATTATCCTGCAGTATAAGATTAGGCAGCTTTGTTGTAAGATGTGGATTCAATTTATTAATGAAATCTACAGCAAGAGGAGCGGTGAGATACTTTTTGGGTGTATGCATTAAGAAATACAATTCTTCCAAACCATTTGCTATCCACAAACAAATTCTTTCTACCCATTCGTCTATCCGTGGAGAATCACTTGCATGCAGGTTGTTTGCCCCAAAACGTATCATGGCAGTTTTATTGGTAAGCCGCATATGCAGCACATCTCTCCTGCCAGCTACATCAGTTATCACCAGACCCATTTTCTTTTGGTACAGAAAATTGCACAGCTCTTTTAGCTGCTCTGTGTGAACGAACCAATTGGGATGGCGAAGCTCTATGGAAAGATGTATCGGATCGATCTTATCAAGAAAATACATAAGATTTTTTATTTCTCTCGCAGAAAACACAGGAGGTAATTGCAGGAAGGAAGCACCCAGGTTGTCTTCAAATCCGTTTATGGTTTCGATGAAATAATTCATTTCGTTTATGCACTGATCAATACGTTTTGCATGACTGATAGTTTGCGGGACTTTCGGGCAAAATTTAAAGCCAGGTGGAACAGTTTCTTTCCACTTGCGTATTGTTTCAGGACTTGGAATTGCGTAGTGGGTTGAATTTAATTCTATGCAGCTAAACTGCCGGCTATAGTGGTAAAGAAAATCTTTTTCTTTGGTTCCTTCAGGATAGATCATCCCGACAAAACCTTTGTCTGTCCATACAGGCGCACCAGTATAAATGCGGATGTTGTTTTTAGCTCCGCCCAATACTTTCTTTACTCCCGGATGATCAGCAGGAAGTGAAAAGGAGATGTCGTCAACAGAAGGTAACTTACCAAAATCCATGTTATTCGAAATAATTATTTTGTTCTTCCTTCTGTTTTTCGAAACGGACTTTCCTGAATTTGTTTTTTTTGCACCAACCACGGATCAGGTCGTTGGTATCCGGGTAATAATGGTTGCGTTTCACCAGATCTCTTATTTCTTCGGGGCTGTTGGCTTGCGAGTATTGATCGATGTATCCATAGCCTGCATATTTTCGGTCTTCTATCAATACAACAGAGCGCTCCTCATGTGTTCGGCCTTTATCATAAATAATAAAGTTGTGATCTTCAAAAAGATATTCATCAAGTATAGTTTGCGCACGTTTGTTGTAATCCTGTGTTTCTTCTTCCCCGCAACAAATGCCATTACACTTTTTTATCTGGTGGTTAAAACAAATGCTTCCTTCTTCAGTTAAGGAGCAATACTGCAAACAAAGTGAATGCGCATCTATCCAGCTTTCCAGGCGTTCACGGGCTGTTATGTACGTTGTGAAAGATAAAAGTGGATTCTCCGATTCATCATGCGGAACAATTTTAAAACTAATAATCCCGTGTTTGTTGATGAATGAGTCAATACTGTGAGTAAACACATCGGCTTTTCGTGCGCGATTGTATTTAGGTTTGTGTTTTTTTATTTCGTCTGCTTCTAAAAGCAATGCTATCAGCTCGCTGCCGGTTTCAATAAAATCTACATTCATTAATTCGTTCAGCATTTTTTTACCTTTATTTTCATCGGTGTTAAAATGACTGAGCGCGCGGTTATACATATTAATGCTTTTTCCTACGTAAATGATCTCGCCTTCTTTATTCAGAAAGTAGTATACACCGCAGGTTTCAGGTAATTTATTGAGCACATATTTTTTAATGTTGTCCACACGGCGTGTCATGATCTCCAACACACCTTTGTTTTTATATTGTGGATGAACACTTTTTAATTCCATCAGCAGATCAAAAAGTTTTGCGGTTGCAACGGCGTCACCTTCCGCACGATGCCGGCCTTCTATTTCAATACTGAGTGAAGCACACAAGTGCCCGAGGCTGTAGGAGATCCTGCCTGGCATTAATTTTCTGCTGAGGCGTACAGTGCAAAGTGTTTCTTTTTTGTATTTATATCCGAGCGAATTAAATTCATCTTTTACAAAGCCATAATCGAAACCGACATTGTGTGCAACAAACACACAACCTTCTGTTCGTTCAATAATTTCTTTTGCTACTTCATGAAATTTAGGTGCATCGGCAACCATTTCGTTGGTAATGCCTGAGATGTTTGAAAAATATCCGGATATGTTACACTCCGGGTTAATAAGGGTTGTCCATACATCCACCACACTCAACCCGTCGTGACGAACAATGCAGATCTCAATGATCCTTCCTTTACGAAAATCAAATTTCCCTCCGCAGGTTTCTATATCTATAATTGCAAACAAATTTATTTCTGATTGCAGGTTTCTTGTTTGAAGTTTGTAAAACCCGAAACAAGAAACCCGAAATAATTAACTCTTCTTAATCCCCTCAATCTCCACTTTCATACTTTTCAGCATGTGCATTACGCTTTCCATACTGATCTCTTCATCTTTTTTGTCGGAAGTATTCAGGCAGCAAACAAATTCCCATACTTCAAGTACGTCTTTTGCTTTCACCGTATAGGGCGTGTAATTTTTATTGTCGGAATGTAGTTCCAGGATGCTTTGATTATTTCCCCTGTACACACGTTTGTATACAATACCTTCCTCTTTGGTTACCAATATATAAGTATTCCCGTTCCTGATCTCATCCAGGCTTTCTACATATTTTCCTACCACAAATGATCCTGTTTTTAGAGGAGGCATTGAGTCGCCCTGGATAGGGAAGGTGCGGTGCTTGCCCGTAACTTTGAAAGGAAGTCCCATCATCGGCAATTTTTCAATATAATCAGGATCTGCATAGCCATTCAGGTATCCTGCCGAAGCGCGGATGGTTACTACCTCCACGCAATCGTTGTTATTCTGATCAACCAGTATCGGGAAAAGCACCCTGTTCTTCCCGATTTTCATAAGTGCATCCGGATCGGTTTTGCGAAGATCTGCCCTTACCAATGCGTCAACAGAAACGTGGAAATAATCCGCTATTTTGATCATCAGTTCAATAGGTGGTTCGTTACGGCCTTCCTCATATGCACCCAAACGTGCGCGGGTTATGTCCAGCTGCACAGAAAGGTTTTCCTGCGAGAGCTTTTTAAGATCTCTTAGTACTTTGATGTTTGACGCGATTCTTTTCATTGCTATAAATTATAGGTCAAATATACTACATTTCATAGTTTGTTCCAAAAAACTGAAACAGAAATTTTAATGTTCCGTAAACACAAATGCACCTGAGTATATACCACATATTAAGGGAGCAATAATTTCGACGAGATGGCTTATTCATAAGATAGATTACAATTAACACGTATAATTTTTGTTTCTGGTACACACTTATTAATTATCTTTGGGTTCCGATTTTTAGGAAGATGATTGAAAATGTGGAAGAGGAATCTAAAAACCGGTTGAAATTGATTAAACATTATATGTATCGGATAGTAGTATTGATATCATTTTGCTGCCTTTTAACTGCCCGTTTAAACGCGCAATCTGTTGGAGGAAATACTTCGGGAGGAACATCCTATTGTTTGGACGCCAATGGTAGTGGATTTATTGGATTATCAGGTCATGTGGGTTCCATAGTTGCCTGGCAGTCTTCTACCGACGGAGGTACTACCTGGAACAATACGGGCAATACAACTGCCAATCAAAGCTACAGCAATCTTAGCACAACTACCTGTTACAGGGCTATAGTAAAAAACGGGGCCTTCCCGCAGGATACTTCAACCATAAGCTGTATAGATATATTTGCTCCCACTGTTGGTGGAATAATTACGGGAGATACCGCACTTTGTGGAAGCCCCGTTTCAGGAACACTTAACCTGTCAGGAAATACAGGAGGTGTTTTAAACTGGCAGTTTTCTACTAATGGCGGAACAACATGGACATCGGTTGCGAACACAAGTAATTCACTTAACTTTAGTGGTATTACCGTGCCAACAATTTATGAGGTGGTAGTGCAAAACAGCCCGGTGTGTTCAATAGATACTTCTTCACGCACTTCTATAGAATTATTGCCATTATCTGCTTCGGGTAGTCTTGCACTTGCTACACCGGATCCGGTGTGTTATGGGTTCAATACATCCACAATAAACTTATCGGGAAATGCAGGCACTGTTACCGGCTGGCTGGGCTCAACGGATAATGGTGCAACATGGACCGCTATTCCGAATACTACTACCACGCAAACGGCTATGGGGCTTACGCAGACAACCTGGTTTGCAGCCATTGTAAAAAACGGAATCTGTCCTGCCGATACAACAACGAACATTACAGTAAATGTACTTGCTCCTCCTGCGGCGGTTAGCGCAGGGCCTGATACTACTATCCATTTTGGACAGTCGGTTACTCTTATTGGCATGGGTTCAGGAACTCCATTCTGGTTACCGGCAACAGGCTTAAGCGATCCGGCGAATGATACCACCATTGCAACTCCACAGGCAACCACAAGTTATACGCTTACAATTACAGACGCTAATGGTTGTCTTAATACCGATACAATAGTGGTAACAGTATTTCAGCCTAAATTCAAGGGTACCATTTCCAATTATTTTACTCCCAATGGCGATAACATCAACGATTACTGGTACATAGAAGGAATTCAATTCTACCCGAAAAACGAAGTATTTGTGTACAATATATACGGGCAGCAGGTGTATACCAAAAAAGGCTATAACAATGAGTGGAAGGGAACATACAGTGGTTCAGATCTTCCTGATGGCACCTATTATTACATTTTGAGATTCGATGATATAGATACGGTTGTAAAAGGTTCGGTAGATATTTTGAGAAAAAAATAAGATGAAAAAAATCGGGTACATATTGATGTTTTGCGTGTTCGCTTCTTTTGTGCAGGCGCAGCAGGTTGCTATGTACAATCATTATTTCTATAAACCTTTATTTTACAATCCGGCATTCTCCGGCAATAACGAATCTGCAGAAGCAATGTTGCTGAATCGTTCGCAATGGGCAGGTTTTAATAATGGTCCACAGTTGAATATTTTTATGGCCGATGGTTCCATTAAAGATAAAAAATCGGGGGTTGGCGTAATTCTGATCAGCGATAAACGTGGGATCAATAAACGTACCGGTGGAAATTTATCTTATTCATATCGGGCAAACATAAAAGATGATATTTACCTGTTGTTCGGCTTGGCTGCAGGTGTTGTGAGCCATGGCATTGATTACTCAAAAGCGGTTTCGGAAAGCGGAGCTGACCCAACGCTGTTTTATACCCAACAGCAAAAAACCACTTTCGATGGAAATGCAGGTATTGCTTTTATGTGTAAAGGATTGGAGATAGCCGGATCAGCCCCTCAGCTGTTTGGAAACAAAGTTAATTTCGTAGATGATTCTGTTGGCGTGCGTTCTTTTTATGCACAAAGCAGGCATTACATGGCATCTATCAAATACAATATTCCCCTTTCGAAAGATAAGGGATTGTATCTTGCGCCACAAGGATTGGTAAGGATTGTACCTAACACACCCCTTCAGTATGATGCAAACCTCAATTTAGAGTGGAGAAACAAATTCTGGTTGGGAGGTACTTACAAAAGCAACTATGCAGTATCAGTAAATGCGGGAGTTTGTGTGTATAAACAGTTCAATATAGGCTACTCATATGAATTCATTACCGGTAATTTAGCGAACTATTCAGGTATTAGCCATGAGATCATGGTGAATTTCAAATTCGGAAAAACCAGGAAGCATGATGACCTGGATACAGCAGGTACAGCTGCCCGGCTGGCGAAGGATGAGATGTATGAACATAAGCTCGATAGCATGAATAACGAGCTTTCCGACAACCAGGGAAAGATAAACGACAACCGGCAAAAAATACAGGAACTGACAAGCAAGCTGGAGCAGATGAAAGCACAGCAACAGGCTATGCAGCAACAGATGGCGAATAACCAGCAAAACAATGGGAATTCATCAGGTAATATAAACCAGGATAATAATTCGCAAGCTAATTTGGCTAACAATGCTGCTAATAACAATCAAAAAGATCCTTCAAATCAGGCGAACAATAATAGCAAAGCTAACAATAATCAAAAGGATCCTTCAAATTCAGTAAATAGCAATTCAAATAATAATTCGGCTAATACTAATAATAATGGCAGTAGTGGGAATGCAGCTGTCGGGTTTAAGTCGAGCAAAGAGAACAATGTTTTGGTGATAACCAACAGTACTGCAGATTATTCAAACCCAACAGGTAAATCCGTGAAGCCGGGAATTTACCTGATCGTTGGAACATTTATTTACGAGGATTTTGCGCGGAATGAGGTGAAACGCTTTAAAAATGCAGGATACGGCCAGAGCAGTGTTTTGTTTTCGAAAAGCAAACAGATGAATTATGTTTACGTGAAGAAATATAATTCAAAAGAAGAGGCTGTTAAAGGCATAAGCGCACTTCAAAGCATGGGAGTGTATGATGCGTGGGTTAAGGTTCTTGAATAGAGCTGAGCTTATGTAAATAACCTAAGTAGTTTTCAGTTATTTACGATTAAATCGTTTTAATTCGGAACAAAAGCCGTTTCCCTTTCGTAAAAAATTATCGGACGGAACCTAACAAAACCTAGAGTAACATGAAAACACTGGTTACTATTATACTGCTTTTGGTTGTAGTTCAATTGAAACTATCAGCTCAATGTGGTCCTGGTACACCATCATTCACAGTTAATTTAACTGGAAACCCTTCCGGAACATGGAACAGTCCCTTTGTTATCCGGAATGATAACTGTTGTGGAACTACAAACCCCGATCGTTGCGTAAAATTTGTGATCACACTCGACCCTGCCGCAGTAGGGATCAACTTTAGTATTGTTGATGGTGCAGTTCCAGGCGGTGCAATGTTTTACCAAATAAACTGCGGTCCTCCAACTGCGGTTGGACAACCAATATGTTTGAATGGGCCGGGGCCGCATGTGCTCACTTTTTGTAAACCCGGTAACAATAATAATGTATACCAGATCGCTTCTATTCCCGGCCCAACTGCCGGAACGAATGTAACGATAAATGATGGTTGCTCAGGACATATATCAGCTGTGGGATATAATCCTGCAACAGTAACATGGAACTCTATATTTCCGGGCACACCAGGCCAGTATAACAGCTATCTTTCTTGTACCAGCAATTGTTTGAGCCCGAATGTACAGGCCGGGGCCTCTCCTCCGGCTTTTGTTGATTACAGGGTTTGTGGACAACCCGCAGCTATGTGTAATAATGGTACCACCTGTGATACAGTAAGGGTAACATTTAATCCTACGCTCGGAGTAAGTATTGTGCCGCAAAATCCAACCATTTGTTTCGGGCAAAGTTCTACCAGCCTTACTGCTACGGGTACCGGAGGTACACCACCCTATTCCTATCTTTGGAATAATGTTAATCCGGCGCAAACTATTAATGTGGGTGTAGGAACATATAACGTGCAGTTATCTGATGGATCAGGTTGTCCGCCAACATTTGCTTCGGTTACAGTAACCCAGTTTTCTGTGGCGATTGATGCTAATGCAGGCCCCGATCAAACAAGATGTATTCAAAGTCCGGTGGCTACCTTGAATGGAACAGTGGCAGGTGCCAGTGGTGGTGTTTGGTCAGGTGGAGCGGGGAATTTCAGCCCTTCAAATACTACACTTACCAATATGGTTTATACACCTACAGCTGCAGAAGTTGCCAGCGGTAGTGTGAATTTAATACTCACCACAACAGGTAACGGAACATGTCCGCCCGACAGAGATACTGTGAAGATAAACTTCCAGCCCTTTATCGGAACACCAACCACTACAGCTACTGATGTAAGTTGTACTGGTGGAGCAAACGGCTCAGCAACCGTAAGTGTTACAGGAGGATCGTTCACACCATATACATACAGCTGGAACACGGTGCCTGCACAAACGGGAGCAACGGCCAGTAACCTGGCTCCGGGAACATACACAGTAAGCATTACTAATGCTATAGGGTGTGTAACACAGACCAGCGTAACAATAAACCAGCCTGCACCATTATCGCTTGCTTCTACTATTACTAATGTGTCGTGTAATGCCGGAACTAACGGAAGTATAGCTATAGCAGCTTCAGGAGGAACACCTGGTTACACTTATTCCTGGGCTCCGGGAGGACAAACTTCGGCAACGGCTACAAACCTGGCTGCGGGTATATATACTGTTACAGTTAGGGATTCGAAGAATTGTACTACAACAGGAACCTACACAGTAACTCAACCTTTAATATTAACTGCATCTGTAAACGGGACAAATGTAAATTGCTCTGGAGGCAGTAATGGAACAGCCACGTCAACTGTATCCGGGGGAACTACGCCGTATACTTACAGCTGGAATCCCGGGGGTTCTACAGCTGCAAATGTTACCGGGTTGGCAGCAGGGAACTATACACTTACTGTTACTGATAATAAAACCTGTGTTACCACTGCAACTATTGCAATTACACAGCCTGCACCGCTTGTTGTAAGTACAACAAAAACAAACGAAACCTGTGATTATCTGAATAACGGAACGGCAACTGCTGTTGTATCTGGTGGAACAACAAACTATACGTATTCGTGGCAACCAGGAGGGCAAACTACTGCAACTATTGGGTCGCTTGCAAGTGGAACATACACATTAACGGTAACGGATGCAAGAGGATGTACCGGAACGGCATTCGCAACCATTACACAGCCAACACCATTGGCTTCCACATTTATTAATCAAACCAATGTTGCTTGTTTCGCGGGAAACACCGGATCGGTTACTGCTTCTGCTTCGGGAGGCACTCCGAATTATACCTATAGCTGGATGCCGGGAGCAATAAGTGGAGCTACAGCTTCTAACCTGGCAGCAGGAACATATACAGTTACCGTTACAGATAATAATACCTGCCAGGTGCAGAATACAGTTACTATTACACAACCATCCGCACCACTTGGCGTGTCTGGAGTGGTAAGTAATGTGTCCTGTAATGCAGGTAACAATGGCAGTATAACAGTTACCGCAACCGGCGGAACTTTGCCTTATAATTATTTATGGTCGCCAACAGCCCAAACAACTGCAACTGCAGTAAGTCTTGCAGCGGGAACATACACAGTAACTGTAACTGATGCACGTGGCTGTACCACATCCGGAACGTATACCGTAACCCAGCCGCCGGTTCTCACCGCTACATTAACGCCTGCGTCGGTAAGTTGTTTTGGAGGGAATAACGGAAGCATAACGAGCTCTGTTGCGGGCGGTACTATTCCATATACTTATAACTGGACTCCCGGAAACATATCTACCCCTACAATTACAGGTTTGGCAGCCGGTACATATAGTGTTACTATTACGGATAATAAAGGTTGCGTGATAAATAATTCTGCAACAGTAACGCAGCCAACAGTTTTGTTTGTAACAACCGGCGCTGTAAATGAAACCTGTTCTTATCTGAATAATGGTTCAGCTACTGCAACAGTTACGGGAGGTACAGCAAATTATACTTATTCATGGATGCCGGGCGGGCAAACTTCTGCAACAGCTTCTTCACTTTCCAGCGGTACTTATACAGTTACCATAACAGATAGCAAAGGTTGTATTGCAAGTAACACAATAGCTGTTACAGAGCCTGCTGTGCTTACTGCAACTTTTGGTTCACAAACAAATGTAAGTTGCTTTGGCGGAAGTAATGGTTCGGTAACTGCTATAGCTTCAGGAGGTACTCCAAATTATACGTATAGCTGGGCGCCGGGAGCGATAACAGGAGCAATGGCGAGCGGATTATCAGCAGGCAGCTATACGCTAACTGTTACAGATAATCATTCTTGCCAGGTGCAAAATACTGTTACCATAACACAACCAACCCAGGCTTTATCAGTAGCACCTTCTTCAACACCTGCATCCTGCTTTGGATCAGCTAATGGAACGGTAAGTGCGTCCGCCAGTGGTGGTACTATACCTTATGCCAGTTACGTATGGCAGCCCGGAGGAATAAGTGGTGCAACAGCTAACGGACTTGCAGCAGGTAATTATACAGTTACAGCTACAGATGCTAATGGTTGTACTGCAACCAATACAGTTGCTGTTACTCAGCCTGTGGCAATTGTTCCGGTTACATCAACAGTGAATTCATCCTGTAACCAGGCCAATGGCGAAGCATCGGTATCTGTAACCGGTGGCGTTTTTCCATATACTTATTTGTGGTCACCTTCAGGCGCTACAACAGCAACAGCTACCGGGTTGGTATCAGGGCCATATA
>DASWXS010000437.1:0-3256 GCA_036405375.1 Bacteroidia bacterium | reverse complement strand
GGTTACTTTTATTTGCCGCAAAATAATTTACATACGATCGATCGAACTTGTTGAGCCTATAACGCGTAACAAACCAAACAAGTTTTGGTTTTGAAAGAATAACAATTTTTTCATCCAGCAGATTGGCTACTTCCATTAATTCATGTACATTGAAAATAGAAGTAAAAATTCCGGTTACTTTAAACCCGTCTTTTTTCAATTGTTTTACTAACGGAGTTAAAAGCAGTGCATCGCCAATACCTGCCGAATAATAAACAGCTGCTGTTTTATGTAATTTAGTTTTTTGCAAACAGTTTACTCAATTTGTTGTTTATTGCTGTAATATCGGCAATATAAACGGAATGCGCAGGCACAAACAAAAAGTTGTTGATGTAATTCCTTGTTCCCCATTCCGGCCTTTCCTGTGAAGGCTCTCCTATAACAGGTAATATCCGGTGCTGAAGACTATCGAAATAAAACACTTCATAACTTTGTCCTGCAGGCGCATAATTTTTTACCTTGTCAATAAGCTCCACAACCATTTTGCTCTGATGATGACGTTTTTCAATCTCAATAAGCATTAACGGAAAACTACTTGAAATAGTATCTGCAGCTCCTTCCATAACAGCCATTTCAAATCCTTCTACATCGATCTTAATGCAACCGGGTGTGATATTCCCATTTTCCGCTATAAAACTATCAATGGTCCTGCATGGCACTCTAACCAGTTCATGTGATGTTTCGTTTTCCAGTTTGTTTCCCGTATCAATGCTTCCAAGAGTGTCGTCTTCGTGACCATTAACAGTTGGAATTTTGAAAGTAACTTCTTCGTTTTTGTTACTGAACGCAATAGGGTAGGAGCGAACCGTTGAAAATAATGCAGTTAAACGCGTAAATAATTTCGGATTAGGTTCAAAAGCAAAGATGTGTTTTGGATCCAGGTATTTTTCGGAAGCGAACACGTATTCACCTTTATTGGAGCCAATATCGAAGAACGTGAGCTGAGGATGCTTTTGAAAAATTTCTTCAAGGATCAACACCTCTGGTTCATTATTGATCTCGTGCAAAGTTTGCCATGAAAAACGTTTTTGCTCCTTGAACAAATGATCTTTAGCCCGTTTAGGGAAGAGGGAGAGGATGATATTTTTTATAATTTTGATCAATGTCTGGTTTAGTATTTTTAGCCGCGGATTTTCGCGAATTACACGGATTACATCTGTGCAATTCGCGAAAATCCGCGGCAGACATTAGCTGATCATATCAAATCCTGCATAAGGAACCAGTGCTTTCGGAATTTTAATTCCTTCCGGTGTTTGGTTATTTTCCAGGATAGAAGCCAGGATACGCGGGAATGCCAATGCACTTCCATTTAAACTGTGCGCTAAAACTGTTTTTCCATCTGCCCCTTTAAAACGGCATTTCAAACGATTGGTCTGGAAACTCTCAAAGTTAGATACAGAGCTCACTTCTAACCAACGTTTCTGAGCCGCGCTAAAAACCTCCATATCGTACGTTAGCGCAGAAGCGAAGCTCATGTCACCTCCGCACAATTTAAGCGTTCTAAACGGCAATTCTAGGTCTTTTAAGAGGGATGCAACATACTCGCGCATGTTCTCCAAAATTTCATACGATTTATCAGGATGTGCGATCTGAACAATTTCAACTTTATCGAACTGATGTAAGCGATTCAATCCACGAACATCTTTTCCGTAACTTCCTGCTTCTCTACGGAAACAAGGAGTGTAGCCACAATTTTTAATAGGAAGATCACTTTCTTTCAGAATAACATCGCGGTAAATATTGGTAATAGGAACCTCTGCAGTCGGTATCAGGTAAAGATTATCAACTGTTACATGATACATTTGTCCTTCTTTATCAGGTAACTGACCAGTTCCAAAACCACTGTCCTCGTTCACCATAATAGGTGGCTGAACCTCCATATATCCGTTTGCTGTAGCTTTATCCAGGAAGAAATTCAATAAGGCGCGTTGTAATCTCGCACCTTTTCCTTTGTAAACAGGAAATCCTGCGCCGGTAAGTTTTACACCCAGCTCAAAATCGATCAGGTCGTATTTTGCTGCCAGTTCCCAATGAGGCATAGCTTTATCGTGAAGAGTTGGAACAGTTCCGTGTTCAAATGTTGTAACATTTTCTTCAGGTGTTTTACCTACAGGAACGCTTGTGTGAGGCAGGTTTGGAACCTGTACCAACAGAGCATGGATATCTCCTTCAATATTCTTTAAACTGTCGTCAAAGTTCTTTTCTTTTAATTTAAGATCAGCGGTTTTGGCCTTTGCACTTTCAGCTTCTTCTTTTTTACCGCTTTTCATCAGTTCGCCAATTTGCTTTGCCAGCGCATTTGCTTCAGCTTTTACGTCATCGGTTTGTTTCTGAATGGCACGGCGATTCGTGTCAAGTTCGATTACCTTATTAATGATACTTTCAGCGTCTTTGAAATTTTTAACTGCCAATCGTTTTAAAACCTCGTCTTTGTTATCGCGGATATAATTAAGTTGTAACATAATGTACTATATGATTTCTGTTGTTATTTACTGTTTTAGAGCTTTTCAAAAATACACAAATTTGTGAGAGCATCAATTGCCCTAAAGCAAAAAGCCCGTCGGGAAACCGACAGGCTTAAATATGTGCATACCGTCCGGTTATTCTTATGCTTGCGCAGGAACTACCGATACAAACGAACGATCGTCGCGTTTCTTTTTGAAAACAACAACACCGTCAGTTAAAGCATACAAAGTATGGTCTTTACCAATACCAACGTTGGTACCAGGGTGGTGTTTAGTTCCACGCTGACGAACGATGATGTTTCCGGCGATAACTTCTTGTCCGCCGTAAATTTTAACGCCTAAACGCTTACTGTGCGATTCGCGTCCGTTCTTACTACTACCTACACCTTTCTTATGTGCCATTTCTATTGAATTTTAAATGATAAATTTTAAATTTTAAATGTGAATGCATGATTTAAAATTCAACATTCAACATTTATCATTTTTTTAGTCTTCTTTTTTCTTAGTTGTTTTTTTAGCAGCTGCTTTTTTAGGAGCGGCAGCTTTTTTAGCAGCAGCTTTCTTCGCAGGAGCTTTTTTAGTTTCAGCAGCAACTACAGGAGCAGCCTCAACTTTTGGTCTTCTTTCCAATACCGGTTTACCAGCTGGTTTTTTCACTTCCAGTTTATCTTTCAAAGTATCACCTTTTGCAAGAATACCCTGAATTAAAATTTGAGTGAAATCCTGGCGATGACCATTCAGTTTTTGGAAAC
>DASWXS010000436.1:0-3911 GCA_036405375.1 Bacteroidia bacterium | reverse complement strand
TGGCAGAAAGGATAGCCAGGTTTTATTTTCCGCAAGAATATTCAACGCATCAGCATCAATAACCAATGGTTTGGTGCTATTCTGAATGAGAAGTTTTACAATGTTCTGTGTTTGCTTATCAGTGCCTATACCACAACCAATACCAATGCTTGTATACGCTGACAGATCAGGTAATGTGTCAATATAATTTTCTTCTGTACTGCAGCTAACCATTGCTTCCGGCAAAGCTGATTGCATACTGTCATATCCACATTTCGGAATATGAACAGTTAATATTCCTGCCCCGGAACGGAGGCATGCCTTTGCAGATAGCTGCGCAGCGCCCATTTTTCCATGACTGCCACAGATCAGCAATGCGCTTCCAAAATTGCCCTTGTGCGCGGTTTTTGAACGGTGCAATAATAATTGCGGAATGAACTCTTTTGTTGCAAAGTAATTTTTTGTGTCCTGGTTCTCGATGGCATCCTGGTCTAATCCAATATCAAGCACTTCAAAGCTCCCGCAATACACATAATTTTCGGGAAAGAAAAACGCGTATTTAGGTGTTTGAAAAGTTAAGACCAGGTTAGCTTTTACTATTGTGTTTTTTTCGTTGTCCGCGTCAGGGATCATACCGCTTGGAATGTCAATAGCAATCGCTTTGCATTTGGAGTTATTGATGAGCTCAATAGCAGCAGCCAGTAATCCTTCTGCCTTGTTTTTCAGTCCTGTTCCAATTAAAGCATCTATTACGAGCTTGCCATTGATATCAAGTTGAGACAACTCATTTTCTGCACGAATATGATCTATTGTTGTTTTTTTCTGTTCAACTAAGCGTTTGAGATTTTCTGAAAATTCGCTGCTTTCTGAGGACGCAAAGTGAATGATTACAACTTTCACATTTATACCTCTGTCGGCAAGCATACGAGCAATTGCAAGTCCATCACCTCCGTTGTTTTTGGTGCCGCACATGATAACAAACTCGGTATCATCATCGCTGTGCTTTAAAATTCTAAACAGGCAGGAACGGGCAGCTCGTTCCATCAGGTCGATAGAAGTTACTGGTTCATGTTGAATTGTATATTCATCAACACGTTTTATTTGCTCTGCTGTCAGGATTTTCATTCCGGCGAAATTAGCCTTTGAACCGCAAAGGCAACATTAAATGTAGGGAAATAATTTACATTTTGTTTACATCCGGACCGATTCAATCAAATATAATTCCCAGCAGAATTATAAAAGGAAACAGGTAATCTTCCCACGTACCATAAAGAAACAGTCGTATATAAAATGAAGCAAGGCTCATGGTTATTTTTTTAGACACGGATTTCACTGATTGCACAATCAGCGAAACCCGCGTCTGTTTAGAATTTATATCTGTTGTTCATCGGCACTTGGCCCGTAAACTCCCGGAATTGGAATATTCAGCAACCTTAAGTAAACGCCCAGCTGTGCTCGGTGATGTGTCATTTGCGCATAGGCATGACGAACAGTTACTAATTTGCTGTGTTTGGCGTAAATGGTTTCTCCTGCACGCAGTGTCCAGTCTTCCTCCAGGATGTCCTCTTTTGCCTCTTTAAGATCCTTTAATGCAATGTCAACATTCTTATTGAAGTAGTCAACCAGCTCTTTCCCGTTTTTGCAATCAGCCGGGTTATAAGGTGCAGTATTAAAGTCCAGCTCGTCTGTTGTCAGGCCCAATGAGATCCAGGTCGGAAGGTCGGCAATGTGCGTGGCAAGCGCCTTCATTTTCATGCTTTTTTCGTGTGGTGCCCAGTCCATTTTACCTGTTGGCACTAATGCCAGCATTTTACGCGTTCCAATTGCTTCTCTTTCCAGTTCGTCTTTAAATGCTTCCAAATGTGTGATCATAATTTTTTGTTTTAAGATTATGATGCAAAGTAAAAACCGGGGAGTGACAACAGTATGTCAGTAGGATAAAAATTAGTTTACTTTTTTTTCGATTGATTTTAGCATCTCCCTGACACGTTGCTTCAGAGCGGCTGGTTCAATGATGGTGGCATGATCACCCAGCATCATATACCATCTTGCAATTCCTTCCAGTTTGGAAGTTAAAAATGTCATTTCTGTAGTGTGTTTGCCTCTTTTCTCAGAAACGAATCCGTTGTAATACTTCTGCTCGCTCATATAACGCGTAGCTTCGTTGTCGACGCTCAGTATAACGGTATATAGTTTTTCTTCTTTGGCAGTTTGTTTGAGAAAACTTTTTAAAGAAAGATGCTGCTTCTCAAATGTTTTTCCGCTCATTTGGAGGTCACGAATGCGATCATTCCGGAAGGTGCGGTAGTCTTTACGAAGATGGCACCAGGCAATAAGATACCATCTGCCGGTTTGATAAAACACTCCCACCGGCTCAATCAACCTGGAGCTGGTTTCCTGGCTGTGATTGGCAAAGTAAGACATATTCATTGCTCTTTTACCCGATATTGCATCAATGCTGGTTTGCAAAAAATTATTCTCGTTTTTTTTATCCGGCAGGTATGGATTTTTTAAAACAACAATATTTTCTTCAATTGTTTCCAGGTAATTTTTTTCTACGTTGCGAAGCGTTGCTTTCACTTTGTACATGGCCGATTTGTAGCTTTCGTCCAGACCGCTGTCCGTAAATTTTTCGATCATTTTTTCCGCTGTCACAAAAGCGGTTGCTTCTTCAATACTGAATTGCACCGGTGGGAGCCTGTATCCTTCCATTAATGAATACCCAACACCTGCTTCACCAACAACAGGAACGCCTGATTCTTCCAAAGAGCGGATATCCCGGTAAACAGAGCGAAGGCTGATTCCGAAACGTTCTGCAATTTCCTGTGCCTTTACAATCTTTTTGGATTGCAGCTGGATAAGAATTGCTGATATACGTTCGATGCGGTTCATATGCCGCAAAGATAGATTTATTTTTCAACGTTTATTTTATGAGATCCTGAACGGATCATTTTACCTGAAAGATCATGAAGACTCAACTTTTCTTGTCTTCCACACCAAGATATTTCTTCAGCTCGTCTTCAATACGGTAGCAGGAAAGAATCATAGGTTTGTCGGTTATCTCAAAAGCAATGGAATCGGACTGCACCATGTACTTTCCTTCTATTTTCCCGACCGGTGTGGGAATTTTAAATATTCCTTTTTCAGTGTTGCCTTCAAATTCTCCTTTTGCATTGAGGATGGCATTTTTTGCTTTTTCGATGAGCTGTTCAATAGCTTGCTCCTGTTTAATAATAAAATTGCAGGTACTCATAAATACGTTTTTTAAATGAAACTTTTTATTTCAGCATAATTTGTTCTGGCTGTAAAGGAGCTTATGATCCAAATATAGGAAATGATTCGTACAGCAACAATGTGGGAACCCTGGCTTTAACGAATGATAACAGAATTGAATTAAAGGCCAGTTGATTCCACAATCACACAGCCAGCAGCCTTTTCGCTAACATTGATCTCTTTTTTGTTGCAAAGTGCTACCAACGAATTATCAAAATTCTCTACGGTTTTTACCTGGACCATAGCTCCAATGATCAGTTTATGTTTTTCCAGGTATTTTAAAAAAGCAGGCGAATGATCTGTTACACCGGTGATTCGATACTGTTTTTTTAATTGTGTCTCCGAAAGTTTAATGAAATTACTTTTTTGAATTTTTCCTTTTTCGTCCGGGATCGGATCGCCGTGCGGATCAAAACTTGGATTTCCCAGCTTCTCCGCAAGTTTTTTGATGAGCTTATCGTTTTGTATGTGCTCCAGCTCTTCTGCTATTTCGTGTACTTCATCCCATCCAAAACCCAGTTCCTTTGCCAGGTAGGTTTCCCAGATGCGATGCCTGCGTACAATGCCTAAAGCCATTTTAGATCCTGCGGTAGTTAAGCGTGTCCCATATGATTTTTCGTATACTACCAGCTTGAGGTCATGTAGCTTCTTTACGGCTT
>DASWXS010000435.1:0-7328 GCA_036405375.1 Bacteroidia bacterium | reverse complement strand
GAAGTATAGATAGCTGTATAATTTTTGGGTTCGTCAACACGCCAGTTATAAAAGCAAAGTACTCCTAAAATCAGCATGTACATATAGAACCAGGGCTGAAGCCTGTTCTGATCCAGTATTACAAGTGCAGTAGAGATCAATAAAGTAAGAATGAGAAAAAAACGGGGTTTTCTGCTCAGTAATATCCCCGCAATGCCTGCAATAAAAAAAACGAACAAAATATAATCGTAAGGATGTGCAACTGTAAAGCCTACATTGAACAACGGAACCTGTGGAAAAAGGCGATAGCTGGTCCATAAACGCCATGAGCTTAGTACCGATAGTAAAAGGCCAATGGCTACAATATTTTTTACTGCTTTTAGCCTGCGTGGTAGTAAAATATTTGGGTAATATAGTTCTTTAAGCATATTATGATTTTATTCTTCCTCCTGCAAAAAAATATTTTTTGTAATAAGGTTCGTTGAGGTCATTAATGATCACACCTTTTTTGGTGCTGGCGTGAACAAATTTGCCATTTTGCAGGTATACTCCTACGTGCGAAACATTTTTTGATTCGATCTTAAAAAAAACAAAATCACCTTCTTTCAGGTCACTTTGGGCAATCTCTTTACACGAAGCATAAATATCCTTCGAAGCCCTGGAGATTTTTTTGGAATAAACATTTTCATATAACTTGCATGAAAAGCCTGAGCAGTCAATTCCCGACTTGTCGAAGCCTGCATATTTGTATGGAACAGCGTACCAATCATCGATAAACAAATAAAGTTTTTCGTTACTGATATTTTTGGTGTCCACCTTTAGTTGTGCTGCATACTTTTCTGCAACAGCGCTTGGTTTGGACGAATTATTTTTTTTTGGAGTTGAAGTAGTATTGTTAGCGGTATTGGTGTTCACCACCTCTTTTTTATTTCTACATGAAGCAAGAAATAATAGAAATACCAGCAGCACAAAAAGTGTTCGGAGAAGCCGGATATTTCTGAATGTGAGCATATTCAAAAATAAGGCTGTTCGTGCCGTATTGCGGGAAGGAGAAATAAAGATTATCTACATGCCGGTGTTAATAAGCATAAGGGAATGCTCTTACTTGCCCCTGTAAACCAGCTTCGCCATTTTTTCGTCTTTACGGTAAATGTCTATATACCTATAGAGCCCTGTAGAATCAGCTACTGTAGTATAATAGCGAATATAGATAGGCACCAGTTTCTTCATATTGATCTGGCGCTGGAACGGAGTCTGGAAATAAGTAGCAAGAGTATCGTAAGGTAATTTTAAAGTATCATCCCTGGTAAGGAACTTAGCTGTTTCCCAGTATTTATCAAGCCTTACGCAACCGTGACTTTGATAACGATAAAATGTTTTGAAGTACCGTTTGCTATTGGTATCGTGAAGGTAAACCCCATATTTGTTATTGAAATTGAATTTTACAACTCCCAAACTGTTGTCGTCACCAATGCGCTGCCTGAATTTGTAGGGTAGATTTCCTTTGTTCAGTTTTTTCCAGTTCACACTTTTTATAGCTACCACTTCGCCTTTAGAATTGATCACATCAAAATTCTTTTTATGCAGGTAATTGGTGTCACGCTGCACAGCAGGTAAAATCTCCTTCCAGGCAATGCTGTATGGAACTGTCCAGTACGGGTAAATAAGCAGGTAATTGATCTTTGCATTGAGAATCGGTGTTTGCGTTTCTGGCTTACCAACCACCACATTGGAAAATAGTACCAGTGTATCCTTACCATCTTCATCTTTCTCATAGATATGAAGATTTGCAGCAGGAATATTTACCCAGAAATACTTTTTAGAGCTTAACGGCTGTTCCCAGCGCCAACGCTCCAGCGACATCTCCATTTGGCGTATGGTATTTTCTTTTGAAAGTTTTAGTGCCTGTTTTGTCAATTTTCCCAGTTTTCCATCCGGGTCAAGGTTCATTTTAGTTTGAAAGGATTTAATAGCCTTAGCCATTTTAATACTGTCGGAATCTGTTCCGCTGCTGTCATAATCTCCGCTTCCTATAAGGCGAACTTTCAACTGCTCCAGGAATTGAGTAGTGTCTTTGGTATTAGCAAATGAAATAGAATCCCAATTTAATTTTTCATTTTCAATAAGGTATTTTTTGAATTCTTTTTTCAGGAACACATACCCTTCGTGTTTCGGTTCCAGCGAGTCAAGTGCGGCTCTTATATTTTTCGATTGAATTCCCCATTTCAACACATTATTCCAATTACTGTCCAGTTTGGAAGGTTTCCATTCCAACAATAAACTATCCGGGTAAAAACGGCCTTTGTTGAGGTGAGCTCCAAATTTATAATATCCATCCATTAGCAGGAGGTCAATTTTTGCGATTGCCCTTGCATCATATGTTTCTTCTTCTTTATTGTAGGCGCTTTTGTAAAGACTATCGATTTTTTGAAAATGATAGTCTGCCGGAATTAAGCCATAATACCGTGCATCCTTAATAATGGTGTACAATGAATCGCCGATGGCATTCCACTTTCCCTTGTCGGTAAAAAGAGCCTGGGCTTCTTTTGAATAATGATTGTTGAAAAAAGCATAAGTGATCAAGGAATCCTTATCCAATATAAGTAATGAATCGTTTACTTTTTTTGACAAAAGTTCGGTTAGTTGCTCTCCGGCTATCTTATTGACATCCTGGGGGCTTTTAGCGATTACTTTTTTGTCGTCCTGGTCATTTCCACAGGCAAAAAAAACGGAGGCAATCGAGAGAATAAGCAGCTGCTTAAGTAAAATTCTGGTATACATATCAAATCTATTGTAAAGATAAAAGTTTATCCTACATACATATGCAATTTTCGTGAAACTTTAGTTTTTTGGTGTGAAATTACCTGATTGCAGGGTGAAATACTGAAAAGTTAGACATGAGATATATGACATCAGATGTGAGACAATTTTGTACCTGGTATCTGAGATGTGGACTCAGTTCCAAATATTTGTCCAAAATAGTCTTGGTTCTAACGTCTCATATCTAACATCTCTCAAGCCTTTTTCCTATAATAGTCCTCAATAATCAGATCACACTTCTTGATCGAATTCTTTAGCCATTTCAGGCGGATCTCATCTTTTTCGTCTTCGGAAAGTTTATAATCGATACCTGATGCGCGTAGTTTGGTAGATAGCTCATACATACATAACGCAGCACTCACACTAATATTAAAGCTCTCAGTAAAGCCGTACATGGGAATCTTCACAAATTCATCGGCACAAACCCTTACATCATCGGTTATTCCATCAATTTCGGTTCCGAATACCAGGGCCGTTTTATGATCTATTTCCAGGTCTGAGAGATTTACGTCGCGTTCGTGAGGCGTTGTAGCAATAATTTTATATCCTTTTGCTTTCAGGTCGGTAAGACATTTTACAGTATTGTTTTGTTCCTTGCCTGATACCCTGCGAATATCCAGCCAAAGAGATGCCCCCATGTCAACATCGGTGCTGATCCGGTATTTATTTCGGTTTTCAATAAAATGTACATCCTGTATACCAAAACTTTCGCAGCTTCTTAATACCGCACTTGCATTATGTTCCTGGTACACATCTTCCAATACTACCGTTAGGTATCGGGTGCGTTCTTTAATCACTTCATCAAAGCGTTGCAAACGGGTTTCAGAAACAAATTGTTCCAGGTACTTTATCAGGTCTTTATCGGCACTCATTATTTTCCCTGTGAAGTCATTACTAAGTTGGCAATCCGATATAATAAACGGGCGGCAACATTTGCATCCCATTCATCATTTTCGCCAGGAACTACTTCGTTAATATCAAAAGCAATAATCTTTTTGCCTGATTTTACAACCTGTTCAATTAAAAAAAAAACCTGCTCTGCTTCAAATCCACCTGCAACTGGAGTTCCGGTATTAGGACAAAGTTTTGGGTCCAATCCGTCTATATCAAAACTCAGGTAGATATTATTCGGTAATTCTTTTACAATGCGATCGCAGGTTTGTTGCCAGGTTTCGCCCGCATAATTTGCATGTCGAATATCGCGATCAAAAAATGTTTTTACTCTTCCTTTTGAGTCGTTGATAATGTTCACCTCTTCCTCGCAATAGTCGCGGATACCAACTTGTACCAGCTTTTCAACGTTTTCAATTTTTAAAGCATTGTACATAATGGAAGCGTGAGAAAACTCAAATCCTTCGTATGCAATTCGAAGATCGGCATGCGCATCGATTTGCAGAATAGCGAACTTCCCGAAATGCTCAGCAAGTGCCTGCATCATGCCAAGTGGAGTGGAGTGATCGCCTCCCAATAAACCAACCGTTTTATTTTGTTTCAGAAAATGAAGCACACGTTGTTTTACCCAGGCGTTCATTTCTGTACAGGCTTTGTTGATGTCGGCAAATTCGCTGCTGCCTGATACATCTTCGCCGCCTGCCATCATATCAATCAAACCTTCGGCAACTTCGCGGTAAGTGTCGCTCGTAGAACGCAGATCATCATTGATCTCGTCCATACCGATTCCCAACTTCCAGGCATCTTTTTTATTAGGATCGTATAAATCAACCTGGAACGAAGCATCATATATAGCTTCCGGGCCATCTGCCGTACCTCCACTATAGCTTACAGTTACTTCCCATGGAACAGGAATTAAAACGGTTTCACATTCATCCAGTGTAAAAGGAAGTCCGAACATTCCTGCTGTTGTATCTCCAACGCTATTCGGATCGAAGTTGTTTATTTTATCTTGTTTAGTCATGATTTAATTCAAAATTTATAATTCAAAGTTCAAAATTTTTATGGTGCCAGTCTCTCAATTTTCCAGCTTCCATCCTGCTGTAATGTATAAGTGATCCTGTCGTGTAAGCGGCTTGCCCTTCCTTGCCAGAACTCATAGTAGTTTGCTTTTAAAACATATCCGCCCCAAAATTCAGGGCGTGGCACATCTTCTGTTTGATATTGCTTATCAAAGCTGGTTACCATGTTTTCCAATTCTTCACGGTTCTTCAAAACTTTACTTTGTGGGGAAGACCACGCACCAATTTTTGAATGATGCGGACGTGAATAAAAGTACTTATCAGAAGCTTCTTTTGAATGTTTTTCAATGGTTCCTTCAATACGAATTTGTCGCTCCAGTTCACGCCAGAAAAAGGTAATGCATGCATTGTTATTTGCAGCAAGTTCTTCTCCCTTTCGGCTATTATAGTTGGTGAAAAATGCAAAATTATTATTCCCGTGTTCGCGCAGGTAAACTACCCGTGCAGATGGTTTGTTGTCTTTGCTTACTGTACTTAATACCATAGCAATGGCTTCGCTGATCTGCGCTTCCACTGCCTGTTTCATCCAAATGTCAAATTGCCGGGCTGGAGAACTATTTACATCCGTCTCATTTAGTGAAGATTTACTAAAATCGTGACGTAAATTGTAAATAGATTTGTCTGATTGCTCCATTCAGTTAATTTTGTACAAATATAATGCATTAGGATGATTGCGGAACAAGGAAAAATACTGATAGCCCAACCGTTTTTGAACGATGGGTATTTCAAACGCAGTGTTATCCTTTTAACTGAGCATAACGAATACGGCACAATGGGTTTTGTTATGAATAAACCTATGCACCTCAAGCTGAAGGATGTGTTACCTATGTTTCCTGATCTTCTTCATCCATTATTCAAAGGCGGACCGGTTGCTGATAACCAGCTTTTCTTTGTGCACCGGTACGGCGCTGATATCACCAATAGTATGCCGATAGGAAGAGATGGCTGGTTTTGGGGCGGTAATTTTGAAGATGTGATAAAATTGCTTCGCGAGAACCAGGTGAGTAATAGTGATATCCGTTTTTTTATTGGTTATTCGGGTTGGGAAGCTAACCAGCTGGAAATTGAGCTGGAAGATAAGGCCTGGTTTGTAAACGAGCCGGATTACACAATATTGATGGATGAAGATGCTGAGCATGCATGGGGAAATGAATTAAAGCGTATGGGTAGTAATTTTGCCGTGTTAGGCAATTTCCCCGAAGACCCGAGTATGAACTAGTATTGAGTTTTGAGCGTTGAGTTATTAGTTTTGAATAACACAACATACTCAAAACTAAACACTCAAAACTAATAACTAACATTGGCAGGTATTTACATCCATATTCCATTCTGTCGTAAAGCATGCATTTACTGCGATTTTCATTTTTCAACACAATTAGCGTATAAGGAGAAAATGGTGCAGGCGATCTGTAGGGAAATGGAGTTGCAAAAGAATTATGCCGGAAATGAGATCATAGAAAGCATTTATTTTGGGGGCGGCACGCCAAGTGTATTGAGCCAGCCGGAACTCAAAAGTATTTTAGACAGCATTTATAAAAACTATGCTGTATCACTTTCTGCAGAAATTACGCTGGAAGCAAATCCCGATGACCTGGATGAAGAGCGATTAAAAGAATTTAAACAAGCAGGTATTAATCGCCTGAGCATCGGAATTCAGAGCTTTGATGAAGAAGAGTTGAAATGGATGAACAGGAGTCACACTGCACAGCAATCGCTTGAATGTGTGAAATCCGCACAAGATATAGGATTTGATAATATTACCATTGATCTCATTTATGGTTCCAAATTCCAGGACCTGGATAAATGGAAACAGAATTTACAGAAGGCATTTGATTTGAATGTACAGCATATTTCAGCCTATAATCTCACTATTGAACACAAAACGGTGTTGGGAACCTTATTTGGTAAAGGAGTTGAACCTGCTGTTAATGACGAATTCAGCGAACAATGTTTCGAATGGCTGATGGAAGAAACAACGCGTAATGGTTTTATTCAATACGAAATATCCAATTTCGGTACAAAAGATCATTTCGCGGTGCACAACAGCAATTATTGGAAAGGTAATAAATACATCGGCATTGGTCCATCTGCACATTCCTACGATGGGAAAAACCGGCAATGGAATATTGCAAACAACCCGCAATACATAAAAAGTATTGAAACTGGAATTGCACCGTTTGAAAAAGAAGAATTGTCAGTGTCTGACCAATACAACGAATACCTGCTTACGCGGTTGCGTACTATGTGGGGTGTGGATATTAATTATCTAAAAGAAAAATTTGGAGTCAAATACGTGAATTCATTTTTAGAAAACAGTAAAGAGTATCTGGAAAACAGAGAAATGAAAAACGAAGGTTCTTTTTATATTCTAACCATAAAAGGAAAATTACTAGCAGACCGGATCAGTTCGGAGATGTTTGAGGATTAGATTTTTTTAGTAAAATATTGTATCTTTATAACAAACAAACCGAATTGAGCTCTCTGAAAAATATATTTATCGCATTAACTTTTTTACTTTCACTTTCATTTTTTGAAATGCAGGCACAAAATAGTATT
>DASWXS010000434.1:0-9922 GCA_036405375.1 Bacteroidia bacterium | reverse complement strand
TGGTATGATAATGAATATGGATATACCCGCCAGGTAATCCGTTTCTCTAAGCAGTTGGCTGAAGTGAGAAGAATGATTTACTATTAATCGGACCAAACAAATTATAATGTTAAAAAGACCATCCTTACCCGGTGGTCTTTTTTGTTAATAATTGTACTTTTGTTAAAATCGTATCTCATTGAATTATTAACTCTTAGCTGTTCACTCATATCAAATTTTTGAACAAATTTGATTTGTTTTTAACATTAATTATCCGTAAAATCGTGCTAAATTTTTGAGACTATGCGAAAGCTAAAGAATTACGCTTTTTTAATACTATCCATTTTGTGTTGTCAGTATGCCGTTGGACAAACTCCTTCAATAACGGCGGGGTCTATAACGGGATGTGTGAGTCAGCCAATAAGCCTTCAGGGAGGGTCTACTGGAATTGTTACCGGGTGGGCCTGGAGTTCGGCACCTAATACCGGGGTAACATTTTCAAACCCTACCCAGCAAAATACGCAATTCACCTCTACAACAGCCGGAACTTATACTGTTACTCTTACTGTGCAACCAGGCGGCGGAACAGCCACTGTAACACTTACCATTAATGCATTACCAATAATTACAGTTACTCCGAGTGCTGATACCGTTTGTTTAGGAGGAACCGGTACAACGTTAACTGTTTCGGGTAATGCTTCTTCGTATACCTGGTTTCCAACTACAGGACTTAGCGCATCAACAGGAACTTTTGTTACTGCTAATCCAACAACAAACACTACCTACACGGTTGTAGGACAAGCTAACGGTTGTGTAGGCAATGCGACCTCTCAGATCACAGCATTACCTATGAGCGCTGTTGTAGCAACTGCTGCAGATAATTACATTTGTTTCGGAACAAGTAATAATACCACAACTATTACCACAAGCGCACCTTCTGCGCTTTCCTATTCATGGACTCCTTCAACAGGTTTATCATGTACCAATTGTCCGAACCCAATTGTTACTGCAACTGATACAACTGTTTACGAATTAACAGTAACTGGTCAATGTTTCACCAATTATAAAGATACTGTACAGATCTGGCCTGTTATCTGCGCACCGCCGGTTGCAGGATTTACTTTCCCCAATAAAAACATATGTCGTTTTGAATGTGTTGATTTTACCGATACCAGTGTTTATGCTCCATTGCAATACGAATGGGTTTTCCAGGGTGGTACACCAGATTCTTCAAAAGAACAAAATCCTCATGTTTGTTACAATGTAGAGAGTGGTAACTCTCCTAATGGTAACAAAAAATACTATATACAACTTATTGTTACCAATATAAACGGAGACAAAGACACCATGGTAGACAGTATTAAAGTAAATATTTCTCCAATTGCCAATATTAATAACAACCACACTATAGAGCGAATTGAATTAGGAACTTCAACTACTTTAAGCGGGTTCCCATGGTCGAGTGATGCGCTTTACTGGTCGTGGACGCCTAGTACCGGAATAGGTTGCCCTACCTGCAGTTCCATAGAAGTATCGCCACTGGCAAACACTTATTATGTATTAAAAACAACAAATAAGGCCGGTTGTTTCGACTACGATACGATATATGTGATGGTAGAAAAAGTATGTGGAGAAGTGTTTGTTCCTACAGCTTTCTCTCCTAACGGCGATAACATCAATGAATTTGCAACAGTAAAAAACAACAACTGTATCAGGAGTATGGTTTTCTCTATTTTCAATCGTTGGGGAGAAAAAGTTTACATGAGTGAAGATCCAAAAACAGTTGGATGGGATGGAATTTTTAATGGTAAACCACAGGACGCTGGTGTGTTTGTGTATTACCTGGACGCTGTTCTCACGGATAATACCACCCTTAGTCAAAAAGGTACAATAACGCTGGTAAGATAAAAGATATGAAACAATTTTATTTGTTAGTAACAGCTTTAATGCTGTCAGGAGTTTCGATAAAGGCGCAGGATATTCATTTTTCGCTTTATGGTGAAGCTCCATCTGTAATAAATCCGGCACTCACCGGTGTTGCATATGATGTGCGGGCTAACATCAATTACAAAAGCCAGTGGAAAAGTTTCAACTCCGCATATAAATCATATGCAGGAAATGTAGAAGCTGCCCTTAAACATCAAAAACTTACCAAAGCATATATGGCTGCCGGGTTCAATTTTTACAGGGATGTTGCTGGCGATGCTAAATTCGGGACTACTTCTTTCAATGCAAACTTTGCTACCATTATTACGGTAAGCAAAAACAGTAAGCTATCGGTTGGATTAACAGGTGGTGCAATCAGCAGAAACATTAAAGACTATAATAACCTTACCTGGGAAAAACAATATGATGGTTTTGCATACAAAGAAGCCCTTCCCAGCGGTGAGTATGAACAAAACAATTCTTTTACCAATGCCGACTTTGGTGGTGGTATAAACTGGCATTACAGCGAAAGTAATCTTTATATCAGCTCTAATAACGGATCTCGTTTTGATGTTGGTATTGCTGCATATCACTTCAACTCTCCAAAAAATTCGTTCTACAACTATGGTGATGACAAGCTGAACATGCGTATCAATAGTTATGCAAATGCAGTTTTTTGTTTTAAAGGAAGTAATATTTGTTTCGCTCCCGGAGTTGTATTCCAGTCGCAAGGATCAAATAAAGAGATACTGATTTCTTCTTTGTTAAAGTATATTGTTAAAGAGCAATCAGTTCATACTACAGAAGAAAAGCCTTTTGCTATTTCTGGAGGTTTCCAATATCGTTACAGGGATGCGCTGGTGCCGACTGCATTGATCGAGTATGATAAATATGCATTGGGCTTAGCATACGATATTAATCTTTCCAATCTTACAACAGCAAGTAAATCCAAAGGTGGATTCGAATTCTGTTTAAGATATAACTGGAGTCCTGGTTATGGAAAAATGATCGGGAATAGCACAACAGGTGGATATCATTAAGATATTTCCTGCTTTACATTTTCTTTCACAAACTCTTTTTCTGATTTAGATATTACAATTGTTGCAACTCCGTTTCCAATAAGGTTGGTTATGGCGCGTGCTTCACTCATAAACTTATCTACCCCTAATAAAAAGGCGAGACCCTCTACCGGGATTTTATGAAGCGCAGTAAGTGTTGATGCTAATACAATAAATCCACTCCCCGTAACTCCTGCTGCGCCTTTTGAGGTGATCATAAGAATTCCAATGATGCTCAGCATTTCAGTAAAACTTAATGGTACGTGATACAACTGGGCAATAAACATTACTGCCATAGAAAGATAAATGGATGTACCATCCAGGTTAAATGAATATCCGGTAGGAACAACAAGCCCAACAACCGATTTACTACAGCCCATTGCTTCCAGCTTATTCATAAGTGAAGGCATGGCTGGCTCAGATGAAGAAGTGCCCAGTACAATAAGTAATTCTTCCTTTATCGTTTTCAGGAATTTCCAAATACTTAATTTGTAATAGCGGAGTATGGAACCGAGTATGATGAAAATAAACAATGCCATAGTAATGTAAACTGATAACATTAATTTCCCCAATGGAATAAGTGTTTGTAAACCGAATTTCCCAACGGCGTATGCAATTCCTCCGAAAGCACCTAAAGGAGCAAGATACATAACAAAATGAAGCGCTTTGAAAACATAACCGGAAGCTGTTTTCAGGTATTTGATTGTGGTTTGATTATTTTTTACAAGGCTCAATACGACTCCGCAAATCAAAGCGATAATCAATACCTGCAAAGTAAAATTAGAGAGCAGAAATTCTATCCAGCTGAATCCTTTCCCTGCTTTTTGCGTGTATTCAGAAATATCTTTCTTACTTAAGGTAGATACGTCAATAGCCCCGGGCTTCAGAACATGTGCTACTAAAATCCCAATTCCTAAAGCGAAAGTTGTAACGATCTCGAAATACAATAGGGCTTTTATTCCTACCCTACCCGCTTTTTTCAAATCACCGATTCCTGCAATTCCCAAAACAACGGTAAGGAAAATGATAGGCCCTATGAACAGCTTAATAATATTAATGAACGTTTTCCCGATAATATCCATCTTTACACCTACCGCAGGATAAAAATGTCCGAGCAAAATACCTGCAACAATTGCCAGTAATACCTGGAAAGCGAGATTTTTAAAAAGGCGTTTCATTCAGGGTTAAAGATAACACTTAATAAGATTTAAACTTACCTTTACACATTATGAAGCAATTTGGATTAATAGGAAAAAAACTCGGACACTCTTATTCTAAAAGTTATTTCGAAGACAAATTCAATAAGCTCGGAATAACGGATTGCACTTACGATCTGTTTCGTTTGGAATCTATTGATGAATTCCCTGGAGTTGTTGATTCACATACCAATCTTAAAGGTTTGAGTGTTACCATTCCCTATAAAGAAACCATTATTCCTTTTCTCGATGAGCTTGATCAGTCGGCTAAAGAAACAGGGGCTGTAAATTGCATAAAGGTAGAAACGAATGCAGGAAAAAAGAAACTAACGGGATATAATACAGATGCGTTTGGCTTCAAACAATCTATAAAACCATTCCTGGAACCTCAGCATGATAAAGCCCTGATCCTTGGAACGGGCGGGGCATCCAAAGCTGTTGCCTATGTATTAAAACAAATCGGGGTTAACTGTTTTTTTGTTACCCGCAAAAACGAAAGTCATAAAGAAGATCACTTCACTTACGAACAACTGCGTGAACAAAACATAACCGATCATTTTAAACTGATTGTAAACTGCAGTCCTTTGGGAATGTACCCGGATGTTGATGCTTGCCCTGATATATCATTTGATAGTGTAGGATCTCAGCATCTATTGTACGACCTGGTATATAACCCCGAACAAACTTTATTCCTTAAAAAAGGAAAAGAAAAAGGCGCTGTTTGTATCAACGGTTTAAGCATGCTTTATCACCAGGCCGACAAGGCATGGGAAATCTGGAACAGCTAAACAAAAAATTATTGAGCTTCAATTGGCTTCACATCAACGGAAATGATTCTTTCCGGCTGACGCCATGGTGCAAGTCCGCTTTTCAGCATCATTACCTGTCCATCAGGACCTGAAACAAAAGTTATAAAGCCTGCAGCAAGCGAAAAGTCAGCTCCCCTGCGGATCATGTAAATACGTCGTGTTAAAGGATAATCGTCGGTTTGAATATTGCTCTGATCCGGGTAATATGCAGTATTATTACCTTTAGCAGCAACACCAAGCAGTTTGATTTGTGGGTAAATAACTTTTGATAATGAATCGTCCTGGTCGCTGATCCAAATGTAATCAAGAATCCCGATCGCTGTTTTATTATCTTTTATCTGGGCCACGAGATCAGAAATGTTTTTTGCAGCGTAACAGTTCTTTCCTAAGGTTTTCCCCTGTAATAAAGAATCTTTGCAATACAAAGCCGTACCAGTCTTTTCACTTTCAAAGATAACTGATTTAAATGCTGTTTGACTGGTGTCACCTGAAAGAAGCGCTGTTAAGGCTTCTGAAGTAATTGTAGTATCGGTTGCTCCAGGATTGACAATAAGCGCTACGGCGCTTTTACCCACAAACATAGAAGTCACATAAATATTTGCCGCTTTAAAACGCTCCTCTTCTGTTTTATTTAAACTACGATTAATAACGATCGTTCTGCAACTATCGTCAAACAATCCCTGTATAGCTTCCGCCTCATTTACATACTGCATATTTATGGTAGCACCCGGATACATACTTTCAAACGTATAAGCCTGGTTTTCCATTTGCAATTCGAGGCCTTTATCACAAAATACTTTAAGATTACCGGAAGTAGGACTATCTTTAATCGACTGCTTTACCGGATCGCTGCAAGAGCTACTGATAATTACAAGTAAACCGAAAACGATAGCAGTAAATAGTTTATTCATCTTTGTCCGATTTAAATTGTTTGAATTGTGTGTAAACCCTAAGACCCCTGAAAGCTCCGTATATCAGGAAAATCCATCCCAACCAGGTACGTCTTGGCTTTTGAATGGTATCATACAATACATCTGTTGTCAGCAACGCAATTCCCATTGCCACAATGATTATTACCATCATCAGTCCAAAGTACCAGTATATTCTTTTTGTAAGATCGTTTTGCATAAAGTATTATTTGCTGCTTACCATATCGTATTGAAGCCTGCACAAACTCCTGTATAATCCGTTATCCAGCTGAATCAATTCATCATGTGTTCCACTTTCAACCACTTCGCCTTTTTCCAGAACAATTATTTTATCTGCGTTACGGATGGTTGACAACCTATGTGCGATTACGATGCTTGTACGACCTTCCATTAATTTATCTAATGCTTCCTGCACTATACGTTCGCTCTCACTATCCAGCGAACTGGTTGCTTCGTCTAATATAAGAATTGCAGGGTTCTTCAATACGGCGCGGGCAATGGCAATGCGCTGACGTTGACCTCCAGATAACTGGATACCTCTTTCTCCAACTACTGTTTCAAATTTATCAGGGAAACTTTCTATAAACTCTAATGCATTTGCCTGGCGGGCTGCATCGCGCACCTGCTCATCCGTTGCATTTGGTCTTCCGTACAAAATATTTTCTCGAATAGTTCCGGCGAACAAAATTACGTCCTGCGGAACAATTGCCATTTTCGACCTTAGCTCAGTCAACGACATCTCTTTTGTATTTACACCGTTCAGTTTTATTTCTCCACTCACCGGGTCGTAGAAACGAAGTATCATTCCGGCAATGGTAGACTTACCTGATCCGCTTGGCCCAACCAACGCTATGGTTTGACCTGTTTCCGCTTTAAAGGAAACATTCTTCAGTACTTTAAAATCGGGCCGTGTAGGATAGTGAAATTCTATGTTTTTAAATTCTATTTCTCCACGACGGTCTTTTTCATTTTGTTCTGCATGATAAGCAAGATCTATGTCTTCGTTCTCTTCATCAATGATCTCAAACACCCTGTCGGTTGCACCTAACGCACGTTGAATGGATGCGATCTGATCAGGAAGTCCTCCTAATGAACCGGCAATGAAGAAAGAAAGCATCATAAACTTCCCGAACTGCTCAGCCGAAAGCTCGCCGGTAGTTTTCATCATCAGCATTTTATAAAGCATAAAAAAGATAGCGCCAAACATAAATGCCATAATGAATGCAAAAAAGCTCCCTCTGAAAATTCCATACTTGATACCAAATGTGCGGATATCGTCTGTTATTTTTTTGTAACGCCCTATCTCAAAATTTTCGTTGGTAAATGTTTTTACATTACTGATGCCTGTTAACGATTCGCCTACTACAACATTGGAAGCAGCAATTTTTTCCTGGAATGCTTTTGAATATTTGCGGATCTTCTTTCCAAACAGGATAGCTACAATAATAATGGGCGGAATAATAACAAGAAACCAAAGAGCAACTTCAAGTTTTGTATAATAAACAAGCAGGCACAAACCTCCTATCCCAACAATTGTTTGACGAATGATCTCTGCAATATTTATTGTGAATGCTTCTGAGATCATATTGATATCGGCTGCCATGCGACTGCTTAATTCGGCCACCTGGTTTTTGGAAAAGTATCCCATTGGCATACGCACCAGTTTTTTAAACACATCGGTACGTAATCCTTTTAAAATATTTTCGGTCACCCTCGAAAACATAGCTACACGCCCAAAAGAAACAAAACTCTGCAGCACCAATAATCCAAGCAACTTTAAGCCAGTATCTTTCAGGTCCATCTGCATTTGTTCTTTGCTCATTCCGGTTTCACCAAAAAAGCTGAACATTTTTCCGGAAATAAGCGGAAATATTAATCCAACACCCGCAGTACCTGCCAAAAATACCATTCCAAGTGTAAACTGCCATTTTTGTCCTTTCAGGTATCCAAACAAACGCAAGGATTTCTTCAGATTGGCAATACTGAGCTTTGCCTTTGGTAAATCGTCTTTTCCGTTATCTCCGCCTCGTTTAGCCATAGTTTTCTTATAAAATGCCTACAAAAGTACTATCTTTACAGGATAAAAAGTCTTTATTTTGTCATTAAAGCCTAAAAAACCGTTAATTGTTAACATCCAGGAGGCCAGTTAACATAAACCGGAGGTAAACTGTTGATTATGAATTGACAGGATTTTTCAGAAAAACAAAATAAAAATTTGCAGAAACAGAAAAAGCAGCTATCTTTGCAGTCCAATTTTAAGAGAAAATAAAGTTTAAACGTAAATAAATTTCGAATATCATGAAACGTACATTCCAACCATCACAGCGCAAACGTAAGAACAAACACGGTTTCCGTGAGAGAATGGCTAGTGCTAATGGTCGCAGAGTATTGGCTGCACGCAGATCAAGAGGCAGAAAAAAATTAACTGTATCTGACGAAAAAACTCACAAATAAGAGTTTTTAGATCATCATATTTTATAAAAAAAGACGCTTTCGGGCGTCTTTTTTGTTTTCCTAATTACATATTATTCAGCTTAATCACCAGGTCTTTAAGGCGATTACTATATCCCATTTCATTATCATACCAGCCAATTACTTTCACCATGTTTCCCACGATAGAGGTAAATTCCGCATCAAATAAACAGGAATAAGGATTTCCAATAATATCTGTAGAGACCACAGGGTCTTCGGTATACGCCAATATTCCTTTCAGCTCATTTTCTGAAGCGCGTTTAAATTCAGCATTGATCTCTTCAGCTGTTGGTTTTTCTTTCAGGATACAGGTAATATCGGTTAATGATCCATCTGGTACAGGAACCCGGATCCCTCCTCCACCAACTTTTCCATCGAGCTCCGGAAAAATACGTGTAATAGCTTTGGCAGCACCTGTTGACGTTGGTACAATGCTCATAGCTGCAGCCCTTGCTCTTCTCAAGTCTTTATGCGGCGCATCATGCAAACGCTGATCGCCAGTGTAAGAATGTACAGTGCTGATATACGCGTCTTCAATACCCCATTTTTGCAACACCTTGACCATAGGTGCAGCGCAATTGGTTGTGCAGGAAGCGTTCGAAAGAATAATATCTTCTTTTGTAACAAGATGATCATTAATTCCCATAACAATTGTTTTGGTATCATCTTTTGGTGGCGCAGAAAGAATAACTTTTTTTGCACCTGCTTCAATATGCTTTTGTGCAGATAATTTATCAATAAATAAACCGGTTGACTCGATCACGATATCAATATCGAGTTCTTTCCAGGGTAATAAGGATGGATCTTTGTGGTTGAGGATACGAATATGCTTCCCATTTACGAACAAACCTTCCGAATCGTGAGCAACCTCGCCAGGAAATGCCCGGTGAACCGAATCGTATTTTAATAAATGAGCAAGTGTTTTACTATCTGCCAGATCATTAATAGCTACAATTTCTATCTGAGAATTTAGAAACGAAGAACGAAGAAAAACTCTCCCGATTCGTCCAAAGCCATTAATGGCAACTCTAACCTTTTTCATAAATCAACTGTTTTTAAAGGAACATAAAAACAATGCAAATCGCATTGACATCAAACTGTCGGTGCAAAAGTACTAAAAAGGTAAAATAAAAACGGGGACTTTGGTTAAACTATGCAAAGATCTCTTCTTCCTTCTCTACAACTTCTTTAACCCTTATCTTTGTTTCTACAGATTTTTGTTCTGTAGCTGAAGGTATATTCTCAATCACTATACCTTTTGCCTCAGGCATCATTTTGTTCTTTTTACCGGCACGGAACAACTTGTAACCAAGATACAGAACCAAAAGGCCTACAGGAATAACGATGTACCACAATGAAATAATGTGCAGGTTTGCCGAATAGCTAAAGTCTTCGAAGAAGATCTTCAAATCCTCATTTTGACCAAAGGTGTGGTTAAAAGTACCTACGCCGGATTTATCAAAATGTACTTTAGTGTCCTGGCCGTTGATTATGAAAAACAATTCATAATTATTGTCAACCAGCTTTTGGTTGTTTGGATCAACAAATACTAA
>DASWXS010000433.1:0-4075 GCA_036405375.1 Bacteroidia bacterium | reverse complement strand
CACCCGTTTCTTCATAATACCCTACTCCTTTTAGCGCGTTATATAATGCTTCCTTTTTACTACCTGATGTGTTTTCAATAATACCAATGGTACTAAAACTATTAGCAATCCATCTCTTATCATTTGCTTTCAGAAAAAGCTCCTGGGCATCTCTTATCTGTTGCAGCGAAGCATACGTGTTATGACTGACAATGAATGTTCCCAGACCAATATTAATAAGACTCCGTGAAACCCCGGTTTCGTAACCCAGTTCTTTTGCTTTTTCATAAGTTTCATGAGCAACTGCCACAGGATCAAATCCAGGCTCATACATTCCTCGTGAATACCATAATTTATCATTTATGGCATCTATATGCGCCCGTTGCAGTTGTATATCCGTATCCGTCAAAATATATCTTTTATATGCTCTAAAATACAAATTCTTTAGAAGAATTCTGCCCAACGCACTATATTAGCACAATAAATTAACAACATGGACAAAGGGAAAGCACTTTTTGAAAAAGCAAGCAAGGAACTCAATAAGAAAAAGCCAAACGTCACACTTGCCATGGAAGACATGGGTAAAGCCGCTGAACTGGGAAATGGTTATGCCATTTATACCATCGGCACCTGGTATTTTCATGGAAATAACGGAATAAAGCAAAACCGCAAAAAAGGAATTGAATACTGGAAAACGGCTGCATTGCAAAATGTACATGAGGCTTTTTTCGATCTTGGCGTAAGCCATGAAATGGGACTGGGTGTAACAAAAAATGAAAGTAAAGCTTTCAACTACTATCTCCAGGCAGCAATTTGCGGAGATGCCCAGGCGCACCAGGAAGTGGGAAGATTATATTATTATGGCATTGGTGTAAAGAAAGACAAAGAAACAGGATTATTCTTTTTTGAGGCCGCCAAGTCTTTAGGAGTAACAGTCGAATAATCAATTCATTTTCGCATCCGGAAAGATTACCTTAACTTTAGTATAAATTGTAAGCATGAAAACAAAACTACTTATTGTATTCTGCATTTTGTTTCTACGCGGATTTTCCCAGTTACCAAATCCTGGTTTCGAAAGCTGGACCGATATGTCGGGAAGTCCTTTTCCAACAGGTTGGGGAGGAGCCCCTTTTGGAGTAGATACCACAACAGATGCAACTGAAGGCAATTACGCGTTGCTTGTGTGGACCTGGTACAATTATGCTCCGGGTTATGTATGCAATGGGAACGGAATGGCAGGTTTTGGTGATTTTAGTGCAGCAGGAACTGCCTACACTCAAAAACCTCTTTCCTTAACGGGAATGTACAAATTTGACACGACCAATGTTGATACTTATGACTCCGTTCTGGTAATAGCTTTTCTGAAAAAATACAATACAACAACTCATATGCGCGATACTGTTGCTTTGGGTGTAAGCAAACTTCCTGTTTCAGCATCTTATATCCCATTTACAGTAACCATAAACGACAAAATGCCCGGAACCGATCCGGATTCTATTGTAGTGATCATTTCTTCCCAACGAAGGATATGGGAACCTGTGTTTGCAACCAACGTATGTCGTATGCCTTTTATGGACTGCGCTTACTTATATGTCGACGATCTTCATTTGACTACCAGCACAGGCACAGTTGAGTTAGAAGAAATTTTTAAGCCGGCAGTATTTCCAAATCCGGCAAATGAACACATAAGTTTTAAATATAAACTTATACCCGATGGGTTACAGGAAACGCTTACTGTGTTCGATAATACCGGGAAAGTGTGTCACCAGGGAAGCATCAACAGCATTTCCAATAAATTAAAAGTGAAAAATTTCGGAAGAGGCATGTATCATTATACCATTACTTCTTCTGAAAGAACGGTTATCAGCAAAGGTAAATTTATTGTCACCGATTAATGTATGAATATCTTTAAACCTTATTATCTCTTTTATTTTGCATTTTTTTCTTTGTTATTATCCTGTGCAGGTAAATCGCGCTCTTATGTAAAACAAGATGAAACTATCTTGAAGAATGAGATCAACACCTTCATGGATCAATGGCACAGAGATGCGGCCAATGCTGATACTGTGTATTTTGATAAAATGGCTGCAAATGGAATTTATATCGGAACTGATAAAAGCGAAATATGGACGCGTGATGAATTTAAAAGATGGAGTAAACCATTCTTTGATAAGAAGAAAGCCTGGGACTTTAAAGCGCTGAAACGGAATATTTATTTTTCAGACGATCAAAAATATGCCTGGTTTGATGAGCAGCTGGACACCTGGATGGGTGTTTGTCAATCTTCCGGCGTATTGCACCGGAAAGGATCTGCCTGGGAAATCGAACATTACCAGTTATCGGTTACATTACCCAATGATGTAACAAAGGAGTTCATTAAAATGGTAAAGGAATACGAAAAGAAATAGTTATATGAACGAAGTACTGGAGCATTTCTCTAAATACATACAGGTGAGTCCTGAACTGGAGAGGGAAATTATGAAAAGGGTTCATCTACATACTTTCAAAAAAGGAGAGCTTATTCATGATGCCAGGAATATCTGCATAGAAAGTTTTTTCATTCGTGAAGGAATCCTGAGAACGTATTTTATAAAAGACGGAAAAGAGATCACTGAGTACTTTAGCACTGCAGGTGAATGGACGAACTCTCCAAAAAGTTTTATGCAACGAAAGCTGGATATTTATTCTATTGATGCGATTGAAGATACAAAGGTGTTCAGGTTAAATGTAGAAGATCTTGTATACCTTTTCCACAACTTTCCGGAGATGGACCGTTACGCAAGACTATCGATGGGGACTTTGGTTGGTCACCTGCTCGAGCGGATTACTTCCCTGCGTTTTACTTCGGCCAAAGAAAAATATGATCACTTCAGGGAAACCTACCACGACATTTATCATAGGGTTCCGTTAAATATGATAGCCTCTTACCTGGGCATCAGCCCTGAAACGCTGAGCAGGCTTCGCGCTGAAAAATAATTTTCATTTCTTGATCTAGGTCAAGCCCTGTTCGCAAAATTGTGTACATATTTGTAACCACAATCAAAGTAAACCCAATGATCAGAAAATTATTTATCTTAATCTGCGTTCTAACGTTTAACAATATCATTTCACAGGAGCTGAATGCTCCGGGAGTTAATGCCATTTTATATACAGGCAAAGGTGCTAACCAACCTTTAATAGTTGGGCTGGGCGGATCAGAAGGTGGAAATGCATGGGCAAGTGATTATTGGAAGGCAACCCGCGATAGTTTTATTGAAAAAGGATACGCATTTCTCGCTATCGGATATTTTAAAGCCAAAGGCGCCCCCGATACGCTTGATAAAATTGCTATTGACCAGGTTTATAATGCTATTGCTATTGCCAGGAAAGATTCGAAGGTGAATAAAAAGAGAACCGCTATTATTGGTGGTTCAAGAGGCGGAGACCTTGCTTTGTTATTGGGCAGTTATTATAAAGATATTAATTGCATTGTAGCTATTGTACCAAGTAATGTTGCATTTCCCGGGCATACTATGCATTTTACAACTTCAGCGTGGTCGTATAAAGGAACTCAACTACCATTTGTTCCTCTAACCGAGGAAGCTGTACCACCTTTAATGAAGGGTGATCTCAGGGGAACATTTGAAATTATGCTTAAAGATTCGATAGCCGTAGCAAAATCATCTATACAGGTCGAAAAAATAAATGGACCGGTTCTGCTTCTTTCGGCAACCCAGGATGAAATTTGTCCTTCAACACCCATGTGTGAAGCTATAATGAACAGGCTAAAGAAAAAGAAATTCAAACACTACACGAAGCACATTCCTTTTGAAGGAAGCCATGCGGAACCATTAAAACATTTTGATGAAATTTTCCTGTTCTTAAAAAAGAATTTCCCTGTTAAATAAAATAAAGAAATAAGACCTGTAGCTGTTTACAGATCGAAAGGGTCATTGTTTATATCCTCCGTATCGAATATATCTCCTGCATCCTGGTCGAATTTCTCGCAATCCAGCTCCACTTCCGTCATACGTGCAGGTCTGTAAAAATCTCCTTTAGAAACCTTTAATGTTTTATCGGCATAAACTTTCTGAAAGAATTTCCCCCAGATCGGTAA
>DASWXS010000432.1:0-5109 GCA_036405375.1 Bacteroidia bacterium | reverse complement strand
GGTTCAAGCATAAACTTCTTATCTGCCGGAATTTGTGTTTTTGCAGCCAGCATTTTATCAACATCCGGCGCAATTACTTTTATGGCCGCATCATAATCAGTTATAGCCAGTTTGTAGCTTTTAACCTTATACTTTTGATTACCGCTTTCAAGCGCTTTTGTAAATTCGGGACTTTGAGCGCTGAGACCAGCCGAAATTCCCAGCAGTGCTGACAAAAAGTAGAGTTTCTTCATAATAACCTGAATAGTATTAATTTTTTGATTCGAACAAATTTAGCAAAACATATCAAAAACGGAGCCATTTTCTGAATTTATAGGCTAATCCTCCATTTTTCAACGGAAAATCATTGGTATTTGCCATATTTGTCCTACATTCGATTCAATGATTGAAACGCCATCTGCATATGTTTCGCTGATCGAAGAAGATGTACTTCTTATTATTGCAAAGGATGGAATCATCATCGATATCCCCCAGATGTGGGAGAATTACAACGCTACTATAAAGCTGAACCCTGCAGGGGATTTCCCGGTTATATTTGAACCCGAAGGTTATGTGAGCATTACCCAGGAAGCACGGGAACTTGCTGCCACAAAAGAAATGGCAAAAGAAAGCTGTGCAATGGCTATTATGGTAAACAATATGGCTATGAGGATTTTTGCCAATTTCTATATGAAAATAAATAAACCGCCGAGGCCCACAAGAACGTTTACCAACAGAAAAGACGCAATTGCATTTTGTAAGGAAGAGTACAGGAAATACCTGGCTAATAAAAAAGCGCTTTCGGCTCAAAAAAATATGATGGTATTCTGATTCATTTTATTTCCCGATTTATTTGTTGATACTTTATAAATTCACAATATTTGTGTTCTTGTATCGTTATTGACCGGTGAACTTAAACAGATCATTTTTATTCTCCTCTTCGCGTTTTTTTTTAAGCGCCCTGTTTGTTCTAACCAGCTTATTTTCAATTGCTCAAACCGCAACAGTAAAAGGAAAAGTTTCAGCAGACGAAGTGGGTGTTCCGGTAGAAGATGTACAAATATCCGTTGAAGGAACTTCCATTGCCCCACAGTTTTCAGATAAAGAAGGTAATTATTCCATCGATGTTCCGGCTGGAAAGGAGATCACCATTGTTTTCTCGAACCTGAGCTATAAAACAAAAAAGAAGAAGCTCACACTTACCGAGGGAGAAACGTATACCATAAACCCGGTTCTTTCTTTCCGTAATGAAATAACCAGTGTAGACATTGTGGATGAAAAACGTACAACTGATATTGTGCGTATGGATCCTACCCAAATTACCCAGCTTCCGGGGGCAAGTATGGACATCATGCGCCTTTTGCCATCAATGGGATTGGGAGTGAGTATGACCAATGAACTTAGTGCCGGCTATTCGGTACGCGGAGGTAATTTTGATGAGAACCTGGTATATGTAAACGATATTGAAGTGTACCGACCTTTTTTGGTGAGAAGCGGTCAGCAGGAAGGTTTAAGTTTTCCGAACCCTGACATGGTTTCCAATATGGAATTTTCAGCAGGAGGATTTGAAGCGAAGTATGGAGATAAACTTTCCAGTGTACTGGATATCACTTACCGGAAACCCAGGAAATTTTCGAATACGGTTTCCATGAGCTTGCTGGGAGCGAGTGCGCATACCGAAGGTATATCTTCCAATAAATTATTCTCTTATCAAATTGGTGCCCGTTATAAAACCAACCAGTACCTGCTTAAAAGCATTGATACCAAAGGCGATTACAAACCACGTTTTTATGATGTGCAAACCTTATTGAATTTTGCTATCAGTCCGGAATGGAATATAGAATTATTGGGAAACATGTCGGGGAACAAATACCAGGTAGTTCCGCAAACACGCGAAACGACATTCGGAACTTTCAACCAGGCACTTCAGTTTAAGGTGTATTTCGACGGCCAGGAAATAAGCCAGTTCAACACCTACTTTGGAGCAATTTCTACTACCTTCAAACCAAACAACAAACTTCGGTTAAAACTGATCTCATCAGTATTCCGAACATTCGAAGATGAAACATTCACGATACAAGGGCAATACTATATAAACGAACTGGAAACTGACCTTGGAAGTTCCAATTTCGGGAATGTGGCTTTTAACAGGGGAATCGGAACTTTTATCAATCATGGAAGAAATTACCTGGATGCATGGGTAATCAATACAGAACACAAAGGATCCTACAAATTAAAAACAGGAGAACTTTTATGGGGCGCACGCTTTCAGCATGAGATCATTAACGATAAGCTGAGCGAATGGAATTATGTAGATTCTGCCGGCTACTCTATTCCACAGGCAAATCCAACCATTGTTGAATTACGTGATGTTATCAAAACAAAAATTAACCTGGAGTCGAACCGTGTAATGGGGTACACACAATATGTTTTCAGTAAAGAGTTAAAAGACACTTCCGAATTTACGCTTACTGCAGGTGTAAGAAGTAATTACTGGACATTGAATGGCGACAACGTGATCAGTCCACGTGTTACACTTGCAATTAAACCGCACTGGAGGTCGAACTGGGTGTTCAAGGCTTCTGCGGGTTATTATTACCAGCCACCTTTTTACAGGGAGATGCGGGATTTTTATGGCAACATTAATAAAGATCTCAAAGCCCAGCAATCTATTCATTATGTTTTATCAGGCGACCTGAATTACAAAATGTGGGGACGCCCGTTCAAGTTCATTACTGCAGCTTATTACAAACAACTGGATAACCTGGTACCTTACGAAATTGATAATGTTCGTATCCGTTATTATGCGCAAAACAACAGCCGCGGATTTGCAACCGGAATGGATTTCAGGCTGAACGGTGAATTTGTTAAAGGAATTGAATCGTGGGTGAGCATGAGTGTAATGACCATACAGGAAGATATTAAGGATGATTATTATTACACCTACCGGGATTCCACAGGAGCCGCATGGTATAAAGGATACAGCAACCTGCCTGTTCACGATAGCACTATTCACTACCCGGGTTACATCCCGAGGCCAACCGATCAGCGTGTAACTTTCAATTTGTTTTTCCAGGATTATTTACCCAAACTTCCTTCCTGTAAAATGCATTTAAATCTTATCTATGGAACAGGCTTAACTTTTGGCCCGCCGTCTCACGAAAAATATAAAGACACATTGCGTATGCCTGCTTATCGAAGGGTTGATATCGGATTCTCCTACATGTTGTTAAAAGATAGCAGGAAAAGAAAAGAAAAAGCATTATTCCGTTTCCTGAATTCGGCATGGATAAGTGTAGAGGTATTGAACCTGCTTGCGGTTAATAATACCGTTTCCTATACCTGGGTGAAGGATGTAACCAACAGGCAATACGCTATTCCGAACTACTTAACGAACAGGCAGCTGAATGTGAAATTGCAATTGAAGTTCTGATCGATCTATTTCCCAACTACCCATTTGAGATTGTAGGTCTCCTGCCCTATTTTGATCTTCACAATGAAAATTCCGTTATACACCGGAACATTGATCAGATCAAGATCATAGGCACCTAAATTAAAAACAGCTTCGTCAGCCTGGCTATAAATAATTTTGCCATTCGGATCATAAATTTCCATACTTACTTTCGACTCTTCCATGATCTCGAAATGCAATCGGGCATTGTTATCAAAAGACGGATTCGGATAGATATAAACCTTGTTGATTTGTGGCTTGGCAGTTATTGAGTATTGGTTATAATCGGGGCGTTCACATGCATTGTATACTATCACATCATTTGCGCCCCAATTGCCTTTATAAAAACCACACTCAACCATCCCGGCATCATACACTTTTATAGTATGAAAATCCTTTCCGTTATTTACAACAAACGAAACAAAATCATTTAGCTCAGAACTGTTTTTGTTGAGGTAAACAGATAAGGTATCTGCATTTTCAGATGTAGTAAATGTAAGCACGTCGCGGTTAAGCCAGTAGTTCCCATACTCTGAAATACTGGTAATCAAAGCATCCTGAGGCAACCAGCGTACCAGCAATTGTTCTGCATATAGCTTATAATAACGTGTAGGATGAATCAGTAATACAGTTGATGTATTGTTGTGATAGGACTTCAGAAAACCGGTTTTCCATTGTTCTACTTTGTGCAGAAAATTATTTTCGCTGATAGCTTCGTCACTAAACACATCTGAAATGGAATTGGGGATCTCTAATACTTTGGTTAATCTTCCATTCATATCCAGGTCGGTATGAGAAAAGAAAGGAAAGTGAGTCATTACATTATTAGCACTATGGCTGCTGCTAAAAGGGAAATGCAAACTATCTAACACATTGATAAGATTATCGTGAAACGCAAGGTATCCGGGCCGGAAACAGGTAACCGGTTTATTTACTATTCCCTGCAACAAATCCCTGCTCACTTCCGCTTCTCCAAACACGGTTACATTATTCGAATAGCTCCCGTTGTAATAAGGCTGATAAGTATAGCGATTGGTTCCCGGGTTTCCCATAGGAACAACATTTTCGTTATCAAAGTCGGGCATGTGCGAAACACTGTGTGTCTGAATATCGTGCCCCATCTGTTCAACCCTTAAAATATCTTCCTCATATCCGTCATAAAAATTCTTCGCCAGCTTATCGTGCATGTAATGAGTGGTAACAAGGTAAGTAGATCGGATATTATTGAGTCTTTCCCAATTCGCATAGTCATCAAACATTTCCATAGAAGTAGTTGCATCCACATCATGTGTTACTACCAATGCAGCTTTGTAATTACACGGAGCCGAATGTTTCCATACTACATGCGGTAAATGCTTTTTTAAAATTCCTGCAATAAAAAAAACATACACATCCTGGCCCGGCTCAAAGCTATTGGAATACGCCCGTGTTGCATTATAATCTTTTTTCACCTGTGGGCGAAGAATAACTTCTTTGTATTGTGCCCCTAAAAGATAAACATGGCCCGTATTATACAGGTTATGAGCAACCGCAACTTCTCCATTTTCGTATTGAGCCAGTGTATCGGCAGTAGTAAGGGTAAATGCACGCGTTCCTATCGTAGTTGCGTAGTCGGCAGTATCACCTAAAGGAATTTCTTTCTCATAAGCATCATCAAACAATTCGAAGATTTTAGCATC
>DASWXS010000431.1:0-6404 GCA_036405375.1 Bacteroidia bacterium | reverse complement strand
TTTTCCTTTAATACTTCCCAGTTTGTCTTGTATAGAGAATGCATCCAGCAAAGCCTGTGTAGGATGTTCGTGAGCTCCGTCACCGGCATTAATAATTTTTGCGTTTACTTTCTTTGCCAAAAAAACAGCTGCTCCCGGGCTTGAATGGCGCATTACCACCATGTCTACTTTCATAGCCAGGATATTGTTTACTGTATCAACAAGTGTTTCACCTTTTTTTACCGAAGAAGAAGATGCAGCAAAGTTCACTACATCTGCTGATAAGCGTTTTTGTGCAAGTTCGAATGATAATTTGGTGCGGGTAGAATTTTCGAAAAATAAGTTGGCAACAGTGAGATCACGTAGAGAAGGAACTTTTTTGATGGGACGGTTAATGACCTCCTTAAAATTTTTTGCTGTATCTAAAATAAGCTCAATATCGGCTTTGGTAATATATTTTATTCCTAAAAGATGATTTACACTTAAGCTGCTCATTCGTTTTTAATTTTGAAGTGGTGAGTTATAAGTTGGTGAGTTGTATTTGTTTAATTCTTAATTCACCGCTTCACTAAATCACCAACTGTATTTAGTCTTTATCCGTTAATAATGTTACCCTGTCTTTTCCCTCTGTTTCTGCCCAGTCTACCTTCACTTTCTGAGATTCGATGGAATCAATTGTTTTTCCAACATACTTCGCCTGTATCGGTAAATGCCTGCTCCACCTTCTGTCTATCAATACCAGTAATTCTACATCTTTTGGCCTTCCGAATGCAAGCATAGCATCAAGTCCTGCCCTGATAGTACGTCCGGTAAACAACACGTCATCTATCAACACAACATTTTTTTCTTCTATAATAAAGTTGATCGTTGTTTTGTTCGGGATCAGTTCTTTTCTTCTGAAATCATCGCGAAAAAAAGTAGTGTCCAGTTCGCCCAGTTGAATATTCTTGTTTTTTAAGATCTTACCCAATTGGGCATGAATACGCTTTGCGAGGTAGATACCGCGGGGCTGTAATCCAATTATAACACTGTGCTGAAAATTATCGTGAACTTCTATCAACTGGTGACACAAGCGGGTTATGGTAACCTCTAATTGTTCGCCTTCTAAAATAACTCTTGGCTTCATCTACAATAGTGTGTGATTGTAGACGGTAAAGGTAGAAATTAATCGCCACAGATTACACAGATTTCACGGATTGCGTGGATTTGTTTTTAACATGTTATCCAATTGGCACATGAATGCATTCTAAAAAGAATTCGAATCTTCATCTAAATCACTAATTTTGGAGCATAAACATGCCATATGTCAAAATACCTTATAAAAAATGCAACGCTGGTAAACGAAAACGAAATTTTTGAAGCAGATGTATTGATCGAAAATGAACGCATTTCTCTTATTGAAAAAGAAATTGATAATGACATGAAAGCCTTTGTGATCGATGCAAAGGGGTTGTATTTGCTGCCAGGAGCAATTGATGACCAGGTGCATTTTCGTGAACCGGGTTTAACACATAAAGGTGAGATCTACACAGAAGCAAAAGCTGCGGTGGCAGGAGGAGTTACTTCTTTTATGGAGATGCCGAACACCAATCCACAAACCACTACTGTTGAAGAGTTAAATAAAAAATATCAGCGTGCGTCGGAATGTTCATTGGCTAATTACTCGTTTTACATGGGAGGTACCAATACCAACCTGGATGAGATCAAAAAGGTTGATTTTACCCAGGTATGCGGATTAAAACTATTCATGGGCTCTTCAACTGGTGATATGCTGGTAGATAACCGTGAAACACTGGAGAAGATATTTTCATCTGTTGATACACTCATTGCGACACACTGTGAATTCGATCCCCTGGTGAAAGAAACCCAGGCGCGTATCGTGGAAGAATACGGAGAAGATATTGATGCTACTTTTCACCCGATCATCCGCAGTGAAGAGGCTTGCTACAAGTCATCGAGCATGGCAGTGGAATTGGCAAAAAAGCATAACACCCGTTTGCATATCCTCCATATTTCAACAGCAAAAGAACTTTCCTTATTCACGAATAAAATACCTTTAAAAGATAAACGTATTACAGCAGAAGCCTGTATCCATCATTTGTGGTTCAGTGATGATGATTACAAAACCAAAGGTAACTGGATCAAATGGAACCCGGCGGTAAAAACTATGTATGATCGTGATCATATTTTGCAAGCTGTTGTGGATGGAAGAATTGATGTGATTGCAACGGATCACGCGCCTCATACGATAGAAGAAAAATCACAGAAATATTTGCAGGCTCCAAGTGGCGGACCATTGGTTCAACATGCGATACTGGCAATGATTGATCTGTATAAACAGGGAAAGATTTCCCTTGAAATGATTGTTCAGAAAATGAGCCATAATGTTGCTGACCTGTTCCAGGTAAAAGACCGCGGATACATTCGCGAAGGATATTTTGCTGACCTGGTATTGGTTGACCTAAACGATAAAACAGCAGTAACAAAAAAGAATGTTTTTTATAAATGCGGCTGGTCGCCTTTTGAAGGTCACACGTTTGCATCTTCCATTAAAAAGACCTTTGTAAACGGAAACCTGGTGTTTGATGAAGGAAAATTCAATGAAGACCGGAAAGGTAAGCGTTTGACATTTAACCGATAATGTGGTACACATTTTGTTTATTATCACCCGGTTGAAAAATATATTGAAGGGATTTTAATTATTTATTACATTTGAAAAACACCACGAAGTAGAATTCAATACAAATGGTAGAAACAAACAAAAATTAATAAACACCATGAACAAAGGAAAGATTTCAAAAATAGGGATGTTGCTTGCAGCATGTACATTGGTTTTTGCCTTTACTATGAGTAAAGACAAATTGCACAAAAGAGATTTCACGGTAAATATAATTGATGGTAAAAAGCCAAAACCAATCGCAGATGAAATATCATTTAAAGACGGTAAAGTGTATTGCGGCGAATTTGCCAATGAAAAAATGGGCATTGGTACCTGGATCCGTTATGAACTGGTGAAAGACTCTACCTATATGGAGGAAGATGTGGAGAAAGAATACATAGAGGTATTGGCAACAACCGAACTAGCGAAAGAAGAAATATTCGAGTTCAAATGTGTGATCGATAATTTTGAAATAGAAGGAACCATGAAGATCACTAAAAAAGGAAAGGATAAAAAAGTGGCAACATTCTCCGGAAAGGAAAAACCAAAAAAAGAGAAAAAGAAAAAAGATAAAGACGAATAATCTTAATTATCCAAATAATTATAAAATGATCCCCCTGGCGATGAATGACAGGGGGATTTTTTTTGCTGTAAGGCTTGCAATTCCGAAAAAATAACTACTTTTGTCGCGGGTAAGTCTTTCACGACCAGCTCCTGCTGAATCCCCCAGGCTGGGAACGGAGCAAGGGCAAGCGGTTGAGCGGTGCGATGGAAGTAGCTTACCCTTTTTTTATGCTCTTTAATGAGCATTTTTTATTTAAATTCTGTTATTGAAAAACAACCGTATCCAAACTCGGGCTGTAACCACACCAAAGTCCGATCACATTTTCTCCGTTAATATTTGATTCAACATTGCTGGGAGCGGCAAAAGGATTGCCATTGCTTAAAATGCTGGCGTCGCGTGATCGCATAAAACGATATTCCTTCATACCTATATGGCAAAATTTTACAACCACTTTATCGCCGATTTTAAAATAGCCTCTTTCAATATTATTGTCGTCGGTTGCGGTAGAGTTTTCCTGTATGCCCCGGTCGTAGGCAAAATCAAATGTTTTACCATCCACGAATTTATCTTCGAAAGCACTGCCAAATGGCGCAAGAAAATCATCATCTTTCCCTATACGTTTTGCATACCATCGGTAAGCATCACCTAATCCGGAAGGTTCGGGCAAACGCGCCCATACAAAGCCAAGCGAGTCGTTTCCTTCATGTTTGTTCCATAAGCTATCCAGGCCAACCGGCTGCAGAATACTGGTTTGTGAAGTATATACCTTGCCGTTAACAACAATAGTGAGATTATACGTTCTTCCAACCGCACCGGTCATATTAAATGCCTGGTAAAAATAACCGGTGTTAGGCAACAGTTCTTTTAAAGTATCGGTAGTGAGACCGTCGTTAACTATTACCAAAGCTCCTTTTACAGCAAAGTCGGCAAGGTTGTTTACGCTGTTGCTCCCAAAGTAAGGAATGGTGTAAGACAGGAATACCTGTGGTTTCTGGCCCGGTTCAATTTTTCCTTCAACAACCAGATATTGTTTATACTCGGGAAGTTTTACGTCTACATTTTTGGTGCAGGAGAAAAGAATTACAAGTATAGAAAGTAAGATTATGTTGGCTGCTTTAAACACAGAGGCTAATTTACGAAATAATTTCGGGCAGCTTCGCTGGGTTTTTAGCCGCGGATTTCGCAGATTACACAGATAATGGGCGTGAATGTTTAAGAGTTAATAGCTGGAATTTATAACAAATAATATAATCCGTGTCATCTGCGTTAATCCGCGGCTAACCTTTCAAAAACTTTATCACCGCTTCGTAAAACAGATCAGGCTGCTCGGCATGTACCCAGTGTCCTGCATTTGGAATGGTAATCAGCTCGTAATTCGGAAAACGTGAAGCAATTTCCGGAAGATCTGTGTCAGCTACATAGTTTGATTTAGCGCCGCGAATGAATGCTGTTTTCACATTGCTTTTTCCAGCCGGGGCAGGAACCAGTATTTCATTGTATTTATCCGCAATTACTTCCAGGTTAAAGCGCCAGCCCATACGCTCGTTGCCTTCTGTCCAGTAAATATTTTTCAATAAGAACTGCTTCGTTCCAAAATCGCTGATGTATTGTGAAAGCGTTGCTTCTGCTTCTTTGCGGGTCGTTATAGTATTAAAATCAACCGATTTTAATGCTTTGATCACTTCATTATGATGTGCAGGGTAAGCAATCGGAGCCATATCTGCAACAATCAGTTTATCTAAAATTCCGGGATGTGCCAGTTCAAAAAACATAGCTGTTTTTCCTCCCATAGAATGGCCCAGTAATACCGGGTTTTGTAGCTTGTGTTCATTAATGAATTCCAGGATATCTTCTGCCATCAACTCATAGTTCCATTCGGTGCTGTGTGGTGAAAGCCCATGATTGCGCTGATCGATGGCATACACTTCAAAACCCTGTTCGCCAAAACGTTTGGCCAATGTATTCCAATTATCCATTTGCCCGAATAAACCGTGCAATATTAGTAATGGCTGCCCTTCCCCGAATTTTCTGTAAGCTAATTGCATGGGTGCAAAGATAGTTAAGAAGTGTTATCCAATATGGATAATCTGTCGAAAACTTCGGGCATAAATCCTCCAATTTTGCTATATTTACGCTTCGTTTAAAAAATGGCTATGAAGTACGCAGAAAATGTTCTCCACACAATTGGTAATACACCAATGATCAAAATCAATAACATCACTAAAGATATTCCAGCTTTGGTGTTGGCTAAAGTAGAAACAACCAATCCGGGTAACTCCATTAAAGATCGCATGGCGATTAAAATGGTGGAAGATGCAGAGAAAGACGGGAGATTGAAACCAGGCGGAACCATCATTGAAGGTACCTCCGGTAACACCGGTATGGGATTGGCTATCGCGGCAGTGATCAAAGGTTACAAGTGTATCTTCACTACTACCGATAAACAAAGTAAAGAGAAAGTGGATGCATTGCGTGCTTTCGGCGCTGAAGTTGTAGTTTGCCCTACGGATGTTGATCCGGAAGATCCGCGTTCATATTACTCCGTTTCTTCACGTTTGGTAAACGAAATTCCGAATGCATGGAAGCCTAATCAATATGATAATCCATCCAATGCTACTGCCCACTATGAGCAAACGGGTCCTGAGATCTGGGAACAAACCGGCGGAAAGATCACTCACCTGGTTGTAGGTGTGGGAACAGGCGGAACTATCTGCGGTACAGCGAAATTTTTAAAAGAGAAAAATCCGAATATCCAGATCCTTGGTATTGACACCTACGGTTCTGTATTCAAAAAATATAAAGAGACCGGTATCTTCGATAAGAATGAAATTTATCCTTACATCACTGAAGGCATTGGTGAAGATTTCCTTCCTCAGAATGTTAATTTCGACCTGATCGATCATTTCGAAAAAGTAACCGATAAGGATGCTGCTGTGATGACCCGCCGTATTCCGCGCGAAGAAGGTATTTTCGTTGGAAACTCTGCTGGTTCTGCCATGGCAGGTTTAATGCAGATGAAAGATCGTTTCAAAGCAGGTGATGTGGTTGTAGTTATTTTCCATGATCATGGAACACGTTATTTAGGAAAAATGTTCAATGATGACTGGATGCGCGATCGTGGATTCCTGGAAGTGAAAAAACCAAAAGCAATGGATCTGATTCGCAATCATGCAGGTAAAAAATTAATTACGGTTGAACCTA
>DASWXS010000430.1:0-5386 GCA_036405375.1 Bacteroidia bacterium | reverse complement strand
TTAAAGCTTATCGGAACAATTATTCCATATAACTCCTGGACTCATAATTCAGGAATTATCGAGTCGTCGCAGGCACATGTTATATATGGTAGTTCACTCTTTTTTACGATTACCGGCTCTCATACATTAAGTAATGCGGAGTTTCAGATGTACGGCGTAATTGGAATAACTATCAGTTCAGGAACCGAGCTTACCGTTCTCGACTCATTAGTATTCAGTACTGGTACTTCTGTAGGAGGCACACTTATCAATACGGGAGTGATTAATCTTAAAGGTAACCTGTATATTAACTCTACCAGCACAGGCAACTCAGGAACCGCGACCTTAAAGATCAACGGAACTACTGACCAGGGCATATATGGATCTACTATATCCGGTACAAACGGGCGTTTACCTAACACTGAGATCAATAAGTCTTCTGGTACGCTTTACTTGTATGATAAAATCTGTATAGGAACTTCGAGTGCCACTACAACACTCACCCACACTGCAGGTACGGTTAACTACGGAACATCCAATTTTGTTTTCTTAAATAATTGTAATATTATTTCTTCTACTTCTGGAAACAAACTTAATTTGTACGACGTTACGTTTGCAACTGGTACAATTAGTATCAACGCATCAACTACACTCGTAGTTAACGGCGATTTTTCCACAACTTCCGCTTCAGGTTCTGCACTTATCATTAACAATGGCACTATTGAGTGCAAAGGAGATGTTACATATGCAAACACCAGTACATCAACATCAGGTGGTGGCACCGGAACAATACTGATAAATGGAACCGGTAATCAAACCCTTACAGGTAGCGGGATCGCAGGTGCCGGATATTTACCTAAAGTGAATATTGATAAACCTTCCGGAACCCTGTATTTAGCAAGTATCACCAGTATGAATAATGACTGGACCTACACCGCAGGAACAGTAGATGCATCAACCTACAACAGTACAGTATATGTAAGAGGTTCAAAAAACATTGACGGACAGGGAACTTCATCAACCATGTCTTTCCACAACTTAACTGTAAATTCAGGAACAGTTACTGCAACCGGCGATCTGAAAGTAAGCAACAATCTTACCATCAACTCATCTACCACCTTAGCCCAGGGCAGTTATGGATTGAGCTTTGGAGGCTATGCTAATAACGGCACACACACTTCATCCGGAGCTGTTTCTTTTGTAGGGAACGGTTACCATACTTTCAGCAAATCGGGGGGCGGAACTACCAGCTTTGCTAATGTAACAATCAATAGAACGGGCGGAAGTTTAATGCTTGCTTCGCCATTAAATGTAACAACTGCATTAACCCTTAATAAGGGAATTTTAAAAACTACTCCCACTAATCTCTTAACCTTCCCTGACAATGCTACCTGCAGCGGAGGTAGTGATAGTGGGTATGTGCATGGGCCGGTTAAGAAAACAGGGGATGATGCTTTTACGTTTCCGCTGGGAGATACTGCGCTTACAATACAAGCATATCATCCTTTAGTAATTACTGCTCCTACTTACACTACAGATGTTTTTTCTGCTGAGTACAAATATACCCCACAAACCTATGGTACAAAAACAGTTGATACAGTGGAAAGTGTAAGTAACGAAGAATACTACCTGTTAACCCGAAACGCAGGTTCCTCCAATATTAAAGCAAGCCTTAGCTGGCGTGATCCGCAAAGTAATTACATTACCAGCGAAGATTGTGTGCTGGTAGTATCGGTTAATCCTTCTGATTCGGTGTGGCACGACCTGGGTGGTAGCGCACGTGTTACAAGTGGTTCTTTACTATCAGTTACATCGTTACTGGATATTCCTTTTAGTGGTACCACGGCACGACTTATTGCACTGGGTAAAAAAGGATCATTGATTACTTACGCCAAACCGGAGCGCTTTTTGGACGGAGGGTATTACCAGGCTATCAAAAATAAGTTGTATTTCAAATTCGATAATGATTATGCCGAAAACAACCGTGGATTGAAATTCAATATTTACGATAAAACAAATACGGTAATTGCCAGTAATGACGGACTCAGTGCAAGTCCTTATCCTTTAAAATATAAAGATAACAGGTATGTATTGAACCTGCCGGCCTTAAGTTCATCCATTACTAATGGTTATTTCATACTGGAAGTATTTGACAAGAAAGATGAAAAGTATTTTCTGAGATTTAAAAATTAGAATTTGAAAACGAAGTATTGGTTTATACTGGTTATTGTGGGGGTAGTATTTCAATCGTGCAAACGCGATTGCAATGAATACATCAATGCAGTAGAAAGTAAAGAGAATGGTTTGTTACAAGAAAAAGAGATCAATGGTATCATTTACTCCATACAGTACCAACCTGTTGATTATATACTTTATAATGAGTTTAAAACCTGTGATCTGAATGTGCCTGCAATACAAAAAAGAAAAGAAGAGTTAGGTAATCTCTTGTATTTCGAATTGAAAATAAAAGCTAAGGATAACACAGATGTATTGATGAAAAACCTGGATAATAAAGATCAGTACTACGATCGTCTTAATTATTGCTCGTTCGATATGCAGGACGATTTTTCGGTAATAAACGGAGGCGATACAGTAATAAGTAGCCTGTATCATTTCCAAAATAATTACGGCCTGCATAGCCATGTGAGTTTTATGCTGGCTTTCGACAAAGCCAAACAGGCAACTGACGTATGCAAGATGTATTATAAGGATTATGCTTTTGGTAACGGGGCTATCTTGTTTGAGTTTGATAAAGACAAACTGGAAATGAATAACGAATAATAGTAAGAACACATTTATATGAATATGGTTAAGTTTACAAAATCGAACGGCATTAAAAGAGGCTTTGCTTTTCTTTGCTTACTGAGTATTTTATTCCAGGTAGTGTCGCCTACTGCTGCGCTGGCATTAACTTCCGGACCGGGTCAGCCTGAGTTTTCCAGCTTTGAACCAGCTACTACTACTGATATGGTGGATCTGAGCTCCGGCGATTTTACCTATAACATTCCCCTATTATCGGTTCCGGGGCCTAACGGTGGTTATCCTATTAACCTTGCTTACCACTCCGGTATTGGTATGGAAGAAGAAGCCAGCTGGGTTGGCTTGGGTTGGAACGTAAACGTGGGTGCCATTACTAGGCAGTTAAGAGGTTTGCCTGATGATTTTAATGGGGAGAAAATAAAACATACGTATAAATTTAAACCTAACCACACTTTTGGATTAACCATTCCTACCGCTAAAGACAGGTATCTTGAAGCCTTTGGTTTACAGGGACCTAATCCTACTAACTGGACCTGGCAATTGTATTACAACAATTTTAAAGGAGTAGGATACCGCACGATGGCTGAATTTTCGAAGAAACTTAGTGAAAATGTTTCCGCAGGATTAGACCTTACTTATGATAGTCAACAAGGAGTTCAGGCTAATGCCAGTTTAAGCGCCAAAACCAAAAAAGATAAAGATGATGAAGAAGGTGGTTTTTTAGGCTTAAATTTTAAAGGGAATCTTCACTTAAGTTCAAGATCGGGCGTGGAGAATTTTAATTTTTCTTCGGGGATAACTGGGAAATCCAAGGATAAATTAATAACAGGTAAACCGATCCGGGGTGCAGATGGAAAAATAAATATGAATGCAGGATTCGAAAAAGTTGCATATAATAAAGCGGGAGCTGGATTTGGTGGACAATCCTCCTTAACTTTTGGTATTGGCTCGTCTGTGCCGCAGGTCTCTTTGCCTATGAAGACTACATCGTTCAACTTAAACGTGCGTATTGGTAATGCGGGTTTAGGCGATGCAGCCGCTACAACGCCATTGTTTGGAGCGTTTCAGGCACAATTTCCAAAAAACTGGGAAGGATTCAGTTCTTCTACGTACTTAGAAAATAATGGTTTAGTAGAAAACCCTGCACAAGGTTATCTGTATACAGATGATAATACCAGCAGTAATGCGCTAAAAGATTTTTCAAGAGATAATATTCCTTACAGCAAAAAAGTCCCAAACCTTCCTACTTCTTCTTTTACACACGATCTTTATTTGCAAACAGGTCAGGGTACCAGCAGTATGTTCCGTCCTTATTTTAATAAAGTAGCCTTATTGAGTACCCCGGCTATGACCAATGATGAGAATGGATACACTGCTAATGTAGAAGTTGGGAGATCGGCATTAATACCATCCATAACAGTGCATGTAGGCTTAGGTTTTTCGCGAACCTCCGGCGAAAATTACTCAGGTAAATGGGTAACAATGGGAAACAATGATGACATCAGCACCGAAATAACAGCAGGTGGTACCTTGAAACCTGATTACGAACCGTTTTATTTCCAGGTATATGGCGACAATACTGGTGTATTGCCTGGCGATGATCAGCTTACCCAGTTTGGGGGCGATGAAGCCTTACGTGCTACCTTAAGCAAAGTGGATGATGGCAACTGGCTTAACCGCCAGTTCATGGCCGACAATAGTTTTGTATCAGGAACCAGCACCAGCGGAAGCATTACCACCACGCTTGGCTCTACTAATAAGACCCGGAAGAACCGACAAAAAAGATCAACCTTTGTACAAGGTTTAACTAATAACGAAGCTGGTTTACAGGCAACCTTGTATGGGCCGCAGATTAAGTACCTCGACAAAGTACCCGGATCATCAACATATGATGATTATGTTGCAAAGAGTTTTGGCAACGGTGGATTAATGTCGGAATATAAAATTGTTCATGCCGATGGGATGAAATATGTATACGGCTTGCCTTCATTGAACAAATTGCAGGTTGATAATGTTTTTGCGTTTAAAAACACTTCAGATGCCGATTTTAATACCCTTACCAAACCTATTACAATAGCATCCGGTGCTGTTGATGTAAGTGACACCTATGATGAATATTTATCACGAACTGAGAACGATAACCCCTATGCGCATTCCTGGATGTTAACATCAGTTTGTGCCAATGATTATATTGATATTACCAACGATGGTCCGAGTGATGATGATTATGGATATTGGGTAAAATTTAACTACCAGAAAACTTCTGATCGATACAAATGGAGAGTACCCTATGCGGATGCCAATGTATCTGTTGGTTTGAAATACTCAACCGGATTCCCCTTTGGTTCTATGGATAACGATGAGTTTGATAACCGTGGTTCGTATTCATACGGTGAAAAAGAATTGCATTACCTCACGAGCGTGGAAACAAAAACACATATTGCCGTATTTAGCTTATCTACCCGATCCGATGCTTTATCAGCAAAAGATGAATTACATGGCGGTATTCCTTCAACACTCGACGACGACCTGAGATGCTATAAGCTCGACTCTATAGCTCTTTATTCAAAAAGCTCTTATGTGGCAGGATCATCTGCTAATATTCCTATAAAAGTAGTACACTTCGAATACAGTTACGAGTTGTGCC
>DASWXS010000429.1:0-8214 GCA_036405375.1 Bacteroidia bacterium | reverse complement strand
AATCATTAATCAATATTATAAATCATGAAAACGAAAATTTTAGCTTTAGCAACGTTCGCATTAACGTTATTTGCATCGTGTCAAAAAGATGACACTGCAATTCCTACAAACCCTTCGGGAGGAACATCAAATGCAAAGGGAGCAATGAATGTAAAGATGACTGATGCACCAGGTAATTATGCAGCAATGAACGTGGAAATAACCAAAGTAGAAGTAATGTCGGCGCAAACCGGCAGCTGGATCGAGTTGAATAATCAAACTCAACATGTAAGTGTATTAGATCTTAATAATGGAGTAGAGACTTCGCTGGCTTCCAATACAACAATGGATGCAGGCATGTATACAAAAGTAAGACTAACTTTTGGCGGAGATAACCGTTTAACATTACACGCCGGCACCAACGGAAGCTCGTCTGAAACTACGGTAACCATGAGTTACCCGGGAACAAAAGAAATCGTAATCGATATCAATTCGCAGGTAACTGCAGGAGGATCATCAACTGTGGTTTTGGACTTTAACGTAGCCAAATCGGTAACTGAGTTTGCAGGACAATACATCATAGCACCGGTGATTACAAAAATTGAAGATGCAGAAACCGGTGTTCGTGGCCGCTTCTCAAGTGCAGTACATGCTGCAATTATTGTTGAAGGACAAGGATATCATTATGCTACTTATGCAAATGGTACTGCTAACTTTTTGGTAAGAGGCGTTAAGCCGGGAACTTACAAAGTAACAGTGCTTCCTACACCTGCCCAGATCGCTTCCGGAATGCCCAGCGAATTTTCTGTACAAAACGTAGTAGTAACAAGAGGATCAATTAAAGATATGGGTACAATCAATATGTAAAGTATCCCGAAAAAGTGAAATAAAAAAAGAGTCGCCCTGATCAATGAGCGACTCTTTTTTTGAGTTGAAGATGTTTACCGCTTTTAATCACTTATTTTTTTAAAGGTTAAAACACTGTAGGTAAACTTGTTTTTCAATATCATTTCCTGGTCTGTAACAGATGTTATTTCCATTTCATTTTTTTCTCCGTCAAGTGTATAGCTTACTGTTTTGTTATCCGGACTAATGGTGTAATCTGCTTCAGAAGAAAATAAAAACAATTTCTTTATCACTGTTCCATTTGATTTAAACTCTAATTTGTATAAACCCATTACGCCTTTTGTTAAACCTGAAACCATTTTTGCACCTGCAAGTGCACCTTTAACTTCTGCTGAATCTGCCGGAGTCACAATTCTTCCTCCTGTAGTATCTAATTTTGCTTTTATCGAATCCTCCAGGTTTTTTGTGTTAATTGAATCCAATGATTTTTTTATGTCCACGTATTTTCCATCGTTTACAATTTCGGTATTTACTAATTTCCATTTTCCTACTATTGGACTTTCGATTTTTTTGCCTCCGCAGGAAGCAAGCAGTAATAATATAGTTCCCCCGATTGCTAATAAAATTTTTTGCATGTTGATTTTGGTTTTAGGTGAATAAGAGTAAAGTTAATTGTTTTGCAATATATATTGGGTTATCACAAAAATTAATTCAGGCAGTGACCTTTTTATTTCTGAAAATCAACCAAACTATTGCTCCTGCACCTATATTGAGCAAACCATACATCGACTCGCGTGGTTTGTCGGAGAAAACATAATACATCATCCACACATTCAATAACAGGTAAATTACCGGAACTACCGGGTATCCGAATGTTTTGTATTCACCACTTTTATTGAGTTTTTTTGCTCTTACAATAAAAATTCCCATCACTGTTAAAAAAGTAAACACGCTTAATGAAAAACCAATAAAAGTAAGCACACTTTCGAACTGGGCGGTAACAATTAAAATAACAGTTATCAGCGATTGAAAAATTACTGCTACATAAGGAACATTGTTAGAATTGGTTTTTGCAAGGAAACGCATAAAACCCATGTCTTCACCCATTCGTTTGGTAATACGCGGACCAGCCATGATCATTGCACTAATAGAAGAGATGAGCAACATAGCAATTACCAATCCCATCATATTTCCAATCTTTTCACCGAAAATATTTATTGCACTCAGGTAGCCTATCTCCACATACCCGGTTAACTTATCTGTTGGAACAGAGTACATGAAAATAAAATTCAATAGAATATATAACACCGTAACAACAAGGGTTCCTATAATTAATGATCGGGGCAAATTCTTTTTTGGATTTTCTATATCTTCAGCCATATAAGAAGCCGCGTTCCAACCGCTGTATGCATAAGAAACGTAAACAAGAGATACAGCAAATGCAGGACTAAATAGTTCCTTAAAACTGTTTGGCTGAGGAAGTATACTCGTGGTATGTTCCGGTTCTATACAGAAACCAGCTGCAATAAAGAAAATAATAACAACTACTTTAAGCAAAGTAAAAAAACGCTGAAAGCCGCTTCCCAGCTTCAGGTTAGTTGCATGAATAGATGTGATTACCAGTATAACCCCGAGAGCCAGGTACATCGCATTTATTCCCGGGAAGATCTTGGTTACATAATTTCCCAAAGCCATTGCTGCCAGTGCAACAGGTGCCGCAAAACCAACAGTTATGGAAACCCACCCCGATAAAAAACCAAATAACGGATGATATAGTTTTGAAAGGTAATTGTATTCGCCGCCTGAGCGTGGAAGGGCAACACCAATCTCACCATACGTAAGGGCACCGCACAAAGCAATAATTCCACCTATCAGCCACAAGCAAATAATGGTGAAGGGAGACTTAATGTCGAACAACTGGAAACCTAATGAAGTAAAAACACCTGTTCCTACCATATTAGCAATAACAAGCGAAATAGCCGTATAAAAACCTACTTTTTGAGACGCTGAGCCTGTATTCATTAATCGAATGATTGGGTAGATTTGGAAGAAAGCTCGAGCATGATCTGGTATTCTTCGGGAGAAAGATCATTATAATAGAAGTTAATCGGGTTTACCTTTTCCCCGTTTTTTATTACTTCATAATGTACGTGTGGTGCTGTTGATAAACCTGTGCTTCCAACATAACCGATAAGTTCTCCACGCTTCACTACTTTGCCGGGCTGAGTTGCAATTTTGCTCATATGCCCATAGAGTGTCTGGTATCCGTAACCATGATTGATCACCACGTGATTTCCGTAACCCTGTGCTGTATTGTCTGCTCTTTCTACAGTTCCGTCACCGGTTGCATAAATAGGAGTTCCTTCCGGAGAAGCGAAATCCATTCCCGGGTGAAACTCCGATGATTTATAGATAGGATGTGTTCTCCAGCCAAAACCGCTTGGTGCATGACGCAAAAATTTATTATTGATCGGCATGATAGCAGGAATAGAGTTGATCAATTGCTGTTTATTCTTTGCCATCTTCACCACATCATCAAAAGACTTGGATTGAATGTATAAACGTTTGGTTAGTTTATCCAGTCGTTTGGTAGTTTCAATCATTAGCTCCGTGTTATCGTAGCCTTCCAGTTTTTTGTAACGGTCTACGCCGCCAAATCCCGCATTCCGGATGTCTTTGGAAATAGGTTCTGCTTCAAATATCACCCGGTAAATATTATTATCCCTGTCTTCCAGGTCAGCAAGTACTTTATCAACCTGCTCCATTTTTTTCTCAAGCAGTTCATACTGTATCTGCAATACTTCCATCTCACGGCCTACCTGCTTTTCTTTGGGAGAAGGGAGGAACTTATAAGCTAAAATAATGGTGATAGCAGCGAATACAGAACCAGTAGCCAGGTAAGAAAGCACACGTAAGGTAATTTCTTTCCAGTTGGCTTTCACCTTTTCATACGAAAGGCTTTTAGGGTTAAATCTGTATTTGGTTTTCGACATCTAAACTATTGAAAGGCAAATGTAATTATAATCTTCAAGAGCTTCGTTTTTACTTAAGATTAAAAAGTATAAGGTGTTGGTGTTTATTTAGTTATAAGCGATCAGGGTTTTATGGCTTTTTTGTTGAAACTGAGCTCTATTTTCTTTTTCGTCATCATTTCCAGTATTGGTTTTAGCACAGCTTGTGCATTCTTCTCTGTTTCCATAAGTGCGGTGTTCTTTAAGGAATCATTTTGCAGGTAAACCTCTGCTTTCTTATACATGAGTTCCGTAACTTTAGCCTCATCAGTAACCAATGCGCTGAGCACAGGTATGCTGTTCAGTTTATAAAGTTTTGTTTTAGCAAGATTTACTTTAGAATAGCAAATTTCAGGTGCAGGAAGCTGGATAGATAACACAGAATCTTTTTCGCTAACCTGGTCCTTGGTAAGTCCCGAAAGATCGAGACAACCGGTAATTTCTCCACTAACAACCATCAGGTAGTCAAGGTCGGGACCTATCATTTCAGTTTTAAAGTTCACAACGTCTTTAACCGATAGTTTAGCCAGCTCCAGTTTACCAATTGCCTGGATCTTTTCTACTACAATATCATGTGTTTCGGTAATTTTTACGTCTCCCGGGTTTGGTCGCATCAGCAACCAGGCAATGATAAACGTAAGAATAATGATGATTATATAAGGGGTAAAGGATGATCTCTTAATCCGCGATTTTATCTGTTCAAAACGGTTCATATTCTCTTTTAAGGCCATCCGGCAAATGTAGTTCCAAACAGTTAAAAAGGTGCGTACAAAAAATGTTAATCAATTTTTATTATATGTTTAGTTTATACTACTTTTGCAGCGATAAAATCACATTATTAACTTATGAATGGTTTGATTAACCAGACCATTTAAAACAACAAATTATGAAATCATTAAAAACAATCGTTTTTGCTTTATTAGTAGCAGCAATGCCTTTGCTTACTTCATGCGGGAATGGGAATGAAAAAGAAGGAAACCCATTGGCTGACAGTTTGTCGGGCGTTAACTCTGAATTAAAAGGCGACCTTACTGAAAAAGAAGCTGCTTTACAGGAGTTTGTTACTTCATTCAACGAGATCCAGGCTAATTTAAATGAGATCAAGGAAAAAGAAAAGATCCTTAGTAGCAGTACTGCATCAGGAGATGTAAAAAGTAAAGAAGAGCAAATCAAGGAAGATATCCAGGCTATTTATGAGTTAATGGGTAAAAACAAGGCTAAAGTTGCTTCTTTGAATAAAAAACTAAAGAACGCTAATACCAAGATTTCTGGTCTTGAACAAATGATCATAAACCTTGAAGCACAATTGAATGATAAAGATGTTGAGATCACAGCTCTTAAAAACCAGATCGAGCAATTGAACATCGAGTTAAGCAACTTAAATCTTAACTATGAAGAATTAGCTCAGGCATCTGATGTAAAAACAGAGAAACTGAACACAGCATATTATGCAATTGGTACAGCTAAAGAATTAAAAGAAAAAGGCGTTATTACCAAAGAAGGCGGTTTTATCGGCATTGGTAAAACAACTCAATTGAAAAACGATTTCAATAAAGACTATTTTACCAAGATCGATGCTTCTGAAGTAACTTCAATTACCATCGGAGCTAAAAAAGCAAAGATTGTTACTACACACCCGAGTAGTTCTTATAAACTGGTAGGCGAAAAACCGGTTGAAAAAATTGAGATCACCAATGTTGATGATTTCTGGGGTACTTCAAAATACCTGGTGATTATCATCGAATAATTAAACAGAAAACACATTATACTAAACGCCCTTTGATACATTTCAAAGGGCGTTTTTTATTGTCAATTTGGCTGCCCAATCCCGTTTGGCATATTATTCGTAATTTAACGGTAAATTTCTAAGGCCGATGAACATATTCGATGCAAATTTTGCTCTAAACCCAGATATAGACGAAGAAACTGATTTTATTCCCTTGCTCTCCACCGAAGACGAAGAGAGCATGAATGCGGAGAATATCCCGCAGGAACTGCCAATATTACCGTTAAGGAATACCGTACTTTTCCCTGGTGTTGTAATACCTATTACCGTTGGAAGGGATAAATCGATCAACCTGATAAAAGAGGCAAACAGGGGTAATAAAACAATTGGTGTTATTTCTCAAAAGAACGATAATATTGAAGATCCGCAAATCAAAGATCTGAACGCGGTAGGTACAGTTGCATACATTGTAAAAATGCTTCGTATGCCTGATGGAAGCACAACTGTTATCATGCAGGGAAAAAGAAGGTTCAAAATTGTTGAATTCACTCAGTCAGACCCTTATTTCAAAGCAAAAATAACTGCCTTTAACGAAACAAAACCTGAAAAGGATAAAGAATTCGAAGCATTGGTGTCTTCATTGAAAGATCTTGCAGTACAGATCATCAAACAGTCGCCGCAGATACCAACAGAGGCTTCATTTGCTATCAACAATATCGATAGTCCTTCTTTTCTCATCAATTTTATTTCTTCCAATTCAAGCATTTCCAGTGAAGAAAAGCAAAAGATGCTGGAACTTCCTGATCTTAAAGAGCGTGCAACACTGATGCTTGGGCATTTGACCAAGGAACTACAGATGCTGGAGCTGAAAAACCAGATCCAGAACAAGGTAAAAGTTGATCTCGATAAACAACAGCGCGAGTATTTCCTGAACCAGCAGATAAAAACCATACAGGAAGAGCTGGGAGGAAATCAAAATGAGCAGGAGCTGAATGAATTAAAAGAGAAAGCAAAAAATAAAAAATGGAGTAAAGAGATCGGCGAAATTTTTGAAAAGCAGATCCAGAAACTGCAAAGAATGAATCCCAATGCTGCTGAGTATTCCATTCAAACAAACTACCTGGAGCTATTGCTTGAATTGCCCTGGGGCGAATATACCAAAGATAATTTCGATCTGCGCCATGCAAAAAAAGTGCTGGACGAAGATCACTTTGGATTGGATAAAGTGAAAGAGCGTATTCTCGAACACCTTGCAGTAATTAAGCTGAAAGGCGGAGAATTAAAATCGCCGATACTTTGTTTATATGGACCTCCCGGAGTTGGTAAAACTTCATTAGGAAAAAGCATTGCAAAGGCATTGGGAAGAAAATATGTTCGTATGAGTTTAGGTGGATTGAAAGACGAAAGCGAAATCCGCGGACATCGTAAAACATATATTGGTGCAATGCCCGGAAGGTTGTTACAGAACCTAAAAAAAACGGGTTCATCAAACCCGGTGTTTGTATTGGATGAAATAGATAAAGTTGGGAATGATTTTCATGGAGATCCGTCATCTGCTCTGCTTGAAGTTTTGGATCCTGAACAAAATACAAAGTTCTACGATAATTTCCTGGAGCTGGATTATGACCTGAGCAAGGTAATGTTTGTGGCAACAGCTAATTCATTGTCAACTATTCAGCCTGCTTTACGCGACAGGATGGAGATTATTGAAGTGAACGGATATACAACAGAAGAGAAAATAGAAATATCCAAACGACACCTGATTCCTAAGGTGATCTCTGAAACCGGGTTAAAGAAAAATCAATTCAAACTTTCGGATAAGATCATAGAAAAAGTAATTGAAGATTACACACGCGAAAGCGGGGTAAGATCGCTGGAAAAGCGAATGGGCAAGCTGGCCCGTTTTGTTGCCATGCATGTTGCCATGAACCGGAAAACTGCAATAAAATTCGATGAGAATTTTATAGTGAAAGTGCTGGGAGCATCGCATAGCAAAGATAAATACCAGGGCAATGATGTAGCCGGCGTGGTAACCGGGTTGGCATGGACATCGGTAGGTGGCGATATACTTTTTATCGAAAGCAGTTTAAGCAAAGTAAAAGGCGGGAAATTAAGTATTACAGGTAATATTGGTGATGTAATGCGCGAAAGTGCAACCATTGCATATGAATACCTGAAATCGCATTTTGATCTGCTCGGCTTAAAAGCAGACGTATTTGATAACTGGGGAGTTCACATGCACATGCCGGAAGGCGCAACGCCGAAAGATGGACCAAGTGCGGGTATTGCAATGCTTACCGCTCTGGCATCTGTATTTACTCAACGCAAGGTAAAAAGAAACCTGGCTATGACGGGAGAAATTACCCTGAGAGGAAGAGTATTGCCTGTTGGAGGAATAAAAGAAAAACTGCTTGCCGCAAGAAGAGCCGGAATAAAAGAAGTTATCCTTTGCATCGACAATAAAAAAGATGTGGAAGAGATAAAACCTGAATACCTGAAAGGTTTGAGCTTTTTATATGTTTCCGATATGAAAGAAGTTCTGGAACTGGCATTATTGAAAGAAAAAGTAAAAAGCCCTGTTTTGGTGTAAACAGGGCTTGTACTTTTTGGTAGAAGATAGGAAGATAAGAATTTAAGATGCGGCATTATGCC
>DASWXS010000428.1:0-10315 GCA_036405375.1 Bacteroidia bacterium | reverse complement strand
GAAAATAGAAAATAAGGTGTAATTTTATACTTCATTAAAACCTAAACAAAAACGAACAATGAAACTAAACCCACTTACAAAAACTTTTATTGCCTGTTTCTCTTGTGTGTTGTCAATTTTTTCAGGTAACGCGCAAACATGTGAGGCTACCATAAGCCATAGTGTTAATTCAAATGGCCTAGTCGATTTTTCGATCCATTCAATAGCACCGGTTGGTAATAGCGGATATGTTCTTATAAATTATGGTGGAATTAATTTAGTTGAGGATGCTCAAATAAATAGTAATGACACAACAATCGTATTTAGCTATAATTATACAGCAAATGATACATTTTATGTGGAGGCAGAAGTGAATACGTTTAACCCTGTAGATAGTGCAGTATGCACCGCTATGGTTTACGATACCATAATCATTACAAATTATTCCTGTTTTGTAAATGTAACTGCCGTTTACGGCGCATCATACAGTGGCTTAAACCATGATTTCTATGCAGAGTATAGCACTCCGCCAGGAACGCATACTCTAAGCTGGAGAATTGTGGATAGCATAGGCACAAATTATCTTGGGGCCTCGAATCAAAGCTCCCTTAATTTTGACTTCCCGCATTTCGGTTATTTCAAAGTATATTTTATCGTAAATGCTTTTGATTCGAATACTTCTCAAACATGTGCAGATTCGGCTTACTATAATGTTCATGTTTACGATTCAGTTTTTCCATGTAATGCTCAGGCAAGTATTCAAATCACCTCATTAGGAGGTATGGATGCCATTTTCGAAGGAAATGCTCCGGGTATTAATCCAACATCACAATACATTACCGTTGATGGGGGAACATATCATACAGATAGTATGTCTTATACATTTCCTATTCCCGCAAACTGGCTTGTTTGCTATTATGCACAGGATACTACTTATCCCGGAGGATGTTCTGTTTCTGCTTGCGAAACATATATTATACCCGAAACGCCTGATACCTGCGAAGCCTATTTTACACTGGAGCAGGATTCAGCAAATCCAACGGTTTGGCATGGAACAAATCTTTCTAACGGGCCATCAGGTATAACTTATTTATGGGATTTTGGTGATGGAACAACATCAACCCTTCCGGCATTAACTCATAACTATGCAGTTCCGGGCAATTATATTATCTGCCTTACCATTGCAGATTCAGCCTCAAACTGCATGAGCACATATTGTGATTCTTCAGCATATTTTAATCGTCCGGGCAGTACAAATGCAATAGGCTCGCTTGTGATCACAGCGCCATTAGTAGTGAGTGTGACAGAACATCAATCGTTGCTGAATAAAGCAAAGCTATTTCCTAACCCATTGACGGAAACGGCAACTATAACATTCAATTCTCCTTTGGCTGGAAATGGAAAAATAGAAATTGTAAACATCCTGGGTTCAATGGTGACGCAGGAAACTATTTTAATCACTAAAGGGAATAACGAGTTCAAACTAAACACAGCAGCTCTTGAAAACGGACTTTACTATGTAAATATTACCGCCGAAAACAGGATCTTAACCACTCTCAAGGCGATAAAATAGAGCTAAATCCTTGAAAATAAAGCAAAAGCCCCGATCCTCAATGAACGGAAGGACGGGGCTTTTTTGTTTCCTTTTTCACCCCTTTTTTCCTAACTTCGTAGCCTATCTTTATAAAAATCCTTACTATGGATAAATTTTCTTTTGTAGGCACCAGCGACGTTAGCGCGATAGAAAGCCTGTACCAACAATACGTAAAAGACGAGAATTCTGTTGACCCCTCATGGAGAGACTTTTTTAAAGGATTCGATTTTGCGAAAGCCAATTATGATGAGCCTGTTTCAGGCGGAGCTATCCCGGAAAATATTGGCAAAGAGTTTAAAGTAATTACACTGATCAATGGATACCGCCAGCGTGGACATTTGTTTACCAAAACAAACCCTGTTCGCCAACGCCGTACCTACGAGCCAACACTTGCCCTCGAAAATTTCGGGTTGAGTGATAAAGACCTTGATACTGTATTCCAGGCAGGAACAGAAATCGGGATCGGGGCAGCCAAGCTGAAAGACATTATTGCGCACCTGGATCAAACCTACTGCCAGAGTATAGGTGTGGAGTATACATTTATGCGCGAGCCAAACGTACTGAAATGGATGCAGGAGCGTATGGAGAAAACGCGCAACACTCCGAACTTTACCAAAGAAGAAAAACGCACTATCCTTAAGAAATTGACCCAGGCAGTTGTTTTCGAAAACTACCTGCATACAAAGTTCGTAGGGCAAAAGCGTTTCTCGCTTGAGGGTGGAGAAGCACTGATTCCGGCAATGGATACATTAATGGAGCACGCAGCTACATTGGGTGTTGAGGACTTCGTAATTGGTATGCCACACCGTGGGCGTTTGAATGTGCTTACCAATATTATGAATAAAACCTATAAAGATGTATTCACCGAGTTTGAAGGAAGACCAAGTGAAGACAGCTTGTTTGATGGTGATGTTAAGTACCATATGGGTTATTCATCCGACCAGGTAAGCGATACAGGAAAAAAAGTTCACATGAGCTTAACACCAAATCCTTCGCATTTGGAAACAGTTAACCCGGTTGTTGAGGGTATCGCTCGTGCAAAAATTGATAACCGTCATGCAGGAGATAACAGCAAAGTACTACCCATCTTATTACATGGAGATGCGGCTATTGCAGGGCAGGGAATTGTATACGAAGTTATCCAGATGAGTCAACTCGATGGATACAAAACAGGAGGCACAATCCATTTTGTAGTAAACAACCAGGTAGGTTTTACAACTAATTTTATTGACGCACGTTCTTCAACCTATTGTACCGACGTAGCGAAAGTAGTATTGTCGCCTGTATTCCACGTAAATGGTGATGATATTGAAGCAGTTTGTTTTGTAGCTAAGCTGGCAATGGAATTCCGCCAGACTTTCCACCGCGATGTGTTTGTTGATTTATTGTGTTACCGTAAATACGGACACAATGAAGGTGATGAGCCTCGTTTCACACAACCGGTGTTATATAAGGCAATTGCTGCGCATCCGAATCCGAAAGAGATCTACGTAAAAAAACTTCAGGATGAAGGGTCGGAGCTGGCAACAGAAGCAAAGGAAATCGAAACCGCTTTCAAAGCAGAACTGGATGCAAACCTGGATGAAGCAAAGAAAACAGAAAAAGCTAAAGTAACTTCTTTCCTGGAAGGAAACTGGAAAGGAATTAAGATGGCGACTGAAAAGGATTTTGAAGTATCTCCGGATACTGCAGTAGACAAAAAGATTTTCCTTGACCTTGCTAAAAAAACAACTGAACTACCAAAGGATAAAAAATTCTTTAATAAAATTCAGAAAGTATTTGACGATAGAAAGGCAATGATCGCTAACGACAATTACGATTGGGCGATGGGCGAACTTCTTGCCTATGCATCTTTAATGCAGGAAGGAAGCAATGTGCGTTTCAGTGGACAGGATGTGGAGCGTGGAACTTTCTCTCACCGTCATGCAGTGGTAAAAGTAGAAGACAGTGAAGAAGAATATACACCATTAAATAATATTGGTGCAAAAGGTGAGTTAAGAATTTATAACTCGTTGTTGAGTGAATATGGTGTGTTAGGATTTGAATATGGTTATGCTTTTGCATCGCCTTCCATCCTTACCATTTGGGAAGCACAGTTCGGAGACTTCTTCAACGGAGCACAAATTATTTTCGATCAGTACCTTTCATCGGCCGAATATAAATGGCACCGTATGAATGGTTTGGTTGTATTGCTGCCTCATGGTTACGAAGGACAGGGACCAGAGCATTCATCAGCACGTATGGAGCGTTTCTTACAGATGTGTGCTAAAAACAATATGCAGGTAATCAATGCTACAACCCCGGCTCAGCAGTTTCATGCTATCCGCCGCCAGCTGAAACGTGATTTCCGTAAACCATTGATTTGTTTTACTCCTAAAAAATTATTGCGCTATCCTTCTTGTGTAAGTAAGCAGGAAGATTTTACCAAAGGTAAATTCCAGGAGACGATCGATGATCCGAATGCAGATGCAAAAAAAGTAACGCGTGTTGCTTTCTGCTCGGGTAAAGTGTATTACGACCTGATCGAAAGAAGAGAAAAAGAAGGAGCAGATGATATCGCATTTGTACGTATCGAGCAATTGTATCCTTTTCCTCACAAACAAGTTGATGCTATCCTGAATAAATACGGAAAAGCTAAGGACCTGATGTTTGTCCAGGAAGAACCTGAGAATGCAGGTCCTTGGAGACATGTGGATCATGCCGTTCGTTCGCTGAACCTGAAATACATTGGCCGTGACGAAGGAGCTTCTCCTGCTACAGGATTCTCTAAACGTCATGCGGAAGAAAATGAAGACATCATGAAAAAAATATTCTCTAAAGTACTCGTAAAATAATTCAACACGATCATTCAACATTTATAATTTAACATTCAACATTTTAAAATATGGCAATCGTAGAACTTAAAGTACCAAGCCCGGGCGAATCAATAACCGAAGTAGTAATTGCCCGTTGGGTAAAGAATACAGGCGATGTTGTAGAAAAAGATGAAGTGCTTGCTGAGATTGATTCAGATAAAGCAACATTAACACTTAACGCAGAAGACTCTGGTAAAATTGAAGTATTAGCTGCAGAGGGTGATACTGTGAAAGTAGGACAAGTGGTTGTAAAAATCGATACTTCTGTAAAACCCGAAGCAAAGAAGGAAGCTCCTAAAGCTGAAACAAAACCAGAGCCTAAAAAAGAAGAAGTGAAAAAAGAAGTTGTCACTTCGAGCACAGTCGAGAAGAGTTCAACTTACGCAACCGGAACACCAAGTGTTTCTGCAGCTAAGATCATGGCAGAGAATAATGTAAAATCTTCCCAGATCAATGGAACCGGAAAAGATGGTCGCATTACCAAACAGGATGTATTAGCAGCTCTTTCAAATGGGTTACCTACTGCAATGGAAGTTCTTTCCAATTCATGGAAAGGTGGCCGCGATAAGGATTCACAAAAAATGACCCCGCTTCGTAAAACAGTTGCAAAGCGTTTGGTTTCTGTTAAGAACGAAACAGCAATGCTTACTACTTTTAATGAAGTAGATATGAGTGCTATTTATGCCATCCGTGCTAAATACAAAGAACAATTCACCAAAACACATGGGGTGAATGTTGGTTTCATGAGCTTCTTCACAAAAGCGGTGTGTGAAGCATTGTATCATTTCCCGGCAGTTAATGCACAGATCAACGGAGAAGAAATTGTTTATCACAGGTATTGCGATATTGGTGTTGCAGTGAGTGCACCAAAAGGACTAATGGTTCCTGTATTAAGAAATGCAGAACAAATGAGCCTTGCGCAAATTGAAGGTGGAATAAAAGAGTTGGCGTTAAAAGCGCGTGATGGTAAATTAACTATTCCTGAAATGGAAGGTGGTACTTTCACTATTACTAATGGTGGTGTATTTGGTTCAATGATGAGCACACCAATTATCAATCCTCCGCAAAGCGCGATCCTCGGTATGCACAATGTGGTTGAACGTCCTATGGCAGTTAACGGACAAGTTGTAATTCGCCCGATGATGTATGTGGCATTAAGTTACGATCACCGCATTATCGACGGAAGAGAAAGCGTTGGATTCCTGGTGAAAGTGAAAGAAATGCTGGAAAACCCTACACGTATGATGTTCGGAGGTAAAAACCCGGAAGAAGTATTGTTGGGATTATAAGATAATCGAATATAAAGAACAAAAACGCAGATCATCGGTCTGCGTTTTTTATTTGATCGCGGTTTATTTTAAGGTTTTTTAAAGATTATTTCCACGAACGGATAAGCGTTGAGATCGATTTAGTTTAATTTTGTTAGAACCCTTTTGTTTGTATGCATAAACTCGTAATCTCGTTTATTGCCTTCTTCGCCCTGTTTAGCGTTCATGCGCAGGATCGTATGCAGATAGGAGGCAATGTTAGGGATACAAATGCAACAACATCACTGGAAAATGCTGTTGTTATTGCAGTACGCCTCAACGATTCGGTTTTGGTGGATTTTACTCGAAGTAACAAAGAAGGCTTATTCAGGATAAATGATCTTCCTATAGATACTTACCAGGTTATTATTTCGCATCCAAAGTATGCCGATATGTTTTATATCGTTTCCGGGAGTAAAGAAAACAAAATGTTTGATTTTGGAAAGATCACGATGCCTCCCAAAACACAAACGCTTACCGAAGTTACTGTTTTAGGCTTTCGTGATCCTGTGTATTACAAAGGTGATACACTTATCTATACTGCTGATTCATTTAAAGTAAAACCTAATGCTACAGTTGAGGATCTCCTGAAAAAACTTCCGGGAATGAAAGTGGATGCACAGGGCAAGATCACTACGCAAGGTAAAACAGTAGATAAAGTTTTGGTGGATGGCGACGAGTTTTTTGGAACAGATCCAACTATGGCCACCAGGAATTTGAATGCTACAAGTATAGAGTCGGTCCAGGTATACGATAAAAAGAATGAAGACCCCAACGCCTCTGCCAGTGATGAAACCATCAAGGTGTTAAACCTCAAATTAAAGGAAGACGCCAAAAAAGGGTATTTCGGTAAAGCAAGCGGGGCAAGTGATTTCCAGAAGTTTTATGAAGGCGAGTTACTTGCGAATAGGTTTAACAAACAAAGGAAAGTTTCTGTTTATGGACTTGCAGGAAACACACCCAAAACGAGTTTCGATTTTAATGACGTATTTAAGTATGGCCTCGATAATGAGATGAATATAGACTACGGCGATGAAGGGAACAATTCTTATTACTATTCATATAATCAATCAGACGGAATCCCACAAACATTGAAGACGGGAGCGTATTACAACGATAAAATCAATAAGAAGACAAAGCTACTGGCTAACTATTCTTATAATCAAAGCCAGATGAAAACCCTTACAGAAACGAAAGATCAGTACTTCCTCACAGATACTTCTTATTCTACAACCAACGTTTCAACCAATACAAATTTGAACAAAGGTCACAATGTGAATTTTGGCATCAAAAGCGACCTGGATTCACTTACTTACCTGGAGATAAGTCCTAAGTTTTCTTATTCTACCAGCAAATCTACGCACCAGGAGATAAATACGTTTGTGTCGGAAGAAAATATCACTACCAGGCAAACCGACATTTTTAATTCAACAGCTACGAATAGTTACAACCTCGCCTCAAATAATAGTATAAAAAGAAAATTCGCCAAAAAGGATCGCTCTTTTTCTATGAGCTATAATTTCAATTATACAAGGAGCGAGTCGGATGGATTAGTAAAAACACAAAACAAAATTGACTCGAACCTTTTCTCTTCTAATCTGGACCAGAAAAAGGTAGCCGATATGATAAATTATAATAATAATGTTTCCATATCATTTACAGAACCCATTACAAAAAAGATCAAATTGGAATTTTTGTTTGATTATTTGAATAATGGAGGCGACCAGGATAAAGAAGCATTTAACCGGGTCAACAATGAATATGATCAGCAGGATTCATTATTCAGCAATCATTTTGTGAATTCCCGCCATACTTTTCGACCAGGATTTAAATTTATCCGCGAAACAAAAAAAGTGCGTTTCGTTTTGGGAACGCGCGCACGCCAGGTACTTGTAGATAATAAAAACCTGTTCACAAATGCGGTTATAAAGCAGGATGTGAAAAATATACTTCCTTTTATAACTTACCGGTATAAATTTTCTGACAACAGTGATCTGCACCTTAGTTATTACACCAGTTCCTCCTTGCCTTCTATTAGCCAGTTACAGCCCATACCCAACAACAATAATCCGAATTTTATCTCGCTTGGAAACCCTGGACTGCTTCCATCGTACGACCATCGCTTCGATATGAACATGTATTCATTCAAACCTATTTCCGGCTTTAATTTCTGGTCGGGTGCAAGCGCGGGTTTTATTAATAATGCATTCGGAAACTCCACACAGTATGACGAATTTGGAAGAACTGTGTCTAAAACAATTAACGTGGATGGGAACTTTAATTCAAATGGCTGGGCAGGAATGAGTATTCCTTTTTTTAATAAGGTGCTGAGGGTTAATCCAACTGCAAATGGATACTACAATAAAAGCGTTTCTTTCATAAACAATGTAAAGAATACAACAACAACAGCCTCTGTTAGCGGCGCTCTTGGAGTTGAAGTAATGACTGAAAAATTCAATGCGGGAGTGAGTGGGAGCTATGAATACACTGCGCCAAAATCAACATTAAGTAACCAGGCAAACAAGCCATATGCTACCGCTAATTATGTGTTGGAGATGGATTGGCAATTACCAAAAAAATTCGTTCTCGAGCAGGATATCAATTACACTCAAAATCTGAAGAGGGCGGCGGGCTATAACATTAGTTATTTTATCTGGAACGCTTCCATAGGCAGAAAATTCCTGAAGAATGAAAACTTTATCCTTTCTGTTGAAGGAAATGACATTCTTAACCAAAATATTAATACCAGCAGGGATGTTAGCGGGAACGTTATTTCAGATACTAAGTCAAATATTATTAAACGTTATTTCTTATTGCGATTGGTGTATAAGTTCAATAGCACACATACAAAGGAGGAAGAAAATGAGTGGAATTAAAGGTGCATATCATTTTATCCTGGTGATCGCTTTATTGCTATGCAGTATTGGCAAGGCGCAGGTAAATGCAGGCAAGATCACATACGAGCGCAAAACAAACCTGTACAAGAAGTTTAAAGATGATGATGTAAAAGAGTGGCTGAAAGAAGAGGATAAAAATAAAACGGATGTGTTCGAACTTTATTTTAATGACAGTATTTCTGCATTTAAGCCGCAGGAAAGTGACCTGAAAGAAAGAATGAGCTGGGCAACAAGTAAAAATGTTGTATACCAGAACTACAATGGCAATAAACGTTTAACTATGAAAACGATCTGGGGAGAAATGCTTTGGGTTAGTGATAGCTTGTACATACGCACCTGGAAAATAACAGACAGTAAACGCAATATCGCGGGTTACTCTTGCCGTAAGGCAATCTGGCAGGCGAATGATAGCACACGCATCTATGCATGGTATTGCGATGAAATCAGCGTGAGCATTGGACCAGAGAGTTTTGTTGGTCTTCCTGGGGCCATCCTGGGTCTTGCAACCGAAGATGGAGGTGTGATTTACTTTGCCAAATCGGTGCAGGTTCAGACAGTTTCTGCAGATGTTCTTTTACCACAAAAAATAAAAGGAAAGATTTATACAGGCACAGAGCTTAGAACCAAGCTCGAGAAAGATTTTGGCAAACAAAAATGGGGCAAAGCTATGATCAGAGAACACTTTGGTTTTTGGTAAAGAATCGATTATTAGTAATTTTGCCGGATGTTATTGCTGAAAAAACTACTTATACTACTTTCTTTTTTTATTTCAATTATATCCGCCAAAGCACAGGTGGTGAACGTTGAGTCCAAACGGTTCTTGAATGATACAAATGGTTGGGTAGGAAAGGTTGATTTCAATTTCATGCTTACACAAAATACCCAACAGATCATTTCCGTTGGTAATAACGTTCACGTTCAGTATCAACAAAACAGGCATCGTTTCCTTATCCTCAATGATATTAACTTTATTAAGGCTGGTTCAACAGACTTTGTAAATGCAGGTTTTCAGCACTTTCGTTACAATTATAAAATAGTGGACAGGATAACCTGGGAAGCCTTTACACAAGTTCAGTATAATAAAGTGTTGAAGATGGATCTTCGTTATCTTTCAGGTACAGGTCCTCGTTTTAAACTGGTAAAAAACAGCAATCTTCGCTTGTATCTTGCAACATTGTATATGTATGAATATGAAGAGATCACCAATGAAACCAAACCGAATCAAGCCCACCGTTTAAGCTCTTATCTTACCTTTTCGATAAGTTTAGGAAAGCATGCCGATCTTACTAGCACAACTTTTTACCAACCCAACTTTGCTAACTTTAATGATTACCGTATTGCAAACGATAGCGCGCTCGAGTTGTATATCAGCAAACGTCTTAATTTTAAAACAGGATTCAATCTGCTGTATGATACCCGTCAGCCAGCGGGAATACCTGAACTGGTATACAGTTTAAGGAATGGACTGAGCTTTAAATTCTAAAAGGATTTTTTTTATCACGAAATTTTAGTTAGAAGTTTGACACAGATGTCGCTGATGATCTTTGTAAGATTCTAAATATTTTGATTCACCTATAGTAACTGATCTGCGCAAATTAATATTTGTTAGTTCCACTAATAATTAAGAACACAAATCTGTGTAATCAACGGAATCTGTATCTGTAGTTTTTAAAAATTTGGAAA
>DASWXS010000427.1:0-5726 GCA_036405375.1 Bacteroidia bacterium | reverse complement strand
GGTTGCATGCTATACATCATAAGTGTTTTATCATACAGCTTTCGTTGCTGTTTTTTCAGAATAGCTGACGTTATTGGAAGACTTAAGGTGCCAACAAAACTTAATCCTGCTTTAAAATAACTGCCAAATGAAGCCGGGCCATTTTTCAATTCTTTGGAAAGGCTTTGTATGGTTTTGAACATAGCAAATCCACCACCCGCGCTACCCGGGAAAGATGCAGCCTTACTAAGATTAGTCAATGTGCGCATGGTACGTGCGGCTTTTAAATTAAGCTGTACAGTTGGATTTGGCGATTGAGCAACCAGGTCGTTTATTTTTCCCGGTCCTACAATATACATGGTATCCAGCCTGAACTTATCTCCAACCCGTTCGATATAATGTGGTTTAAAATTGCTGCCGGCCATTACTTTGCTTACAGAATCGCTGACAGCCGGTTTAGGTGTGGTTTTAGACTTTTCGCTGTAATTAATGTAATGTTTTGCCATGGTAATATCGTTGATGATGTGCTTTTTTCCATCCCTGTCAATTACATAAAGTACTTTTTCTTTTTTTATTTTGAACGGATAAACCTGGAAGAAGAATTTCTTATAAGTGATTTCATAACCATCTATATTCTTCACTTTCCTTGCTTTAATAGTTTTTCCTTTGGTCGTAATGATCTTACATTTCGAAAAATCCAATATCTGTGCAGATAAAACTGAACCAAAAAAAACAAGTAGCACTGCAACGATCAATCCTGCGTTTCTCATAAAGCCGTATTAATAGTAGTATAATTTTGAGTTTACAAAAGCTAATATACTGGTTTCAGTTTGATCTTATAATAAATGTCAGTACGAATTTTGAAGAGATACTTGATTAATTTAATGTACTGAAAAATAATGTTTGTAAGATTAATCATCCTTACGGCAATAAAAACAATGAAGTTTCGTAATCCATAAAAACTCTGATAAAGCCGATAATCGGCGTAGCGCTGCTCATGAAACAGGCTTGTTTATTTGTATTGTGTTATTTGCCCTTATCTGTTTTCAGCCAGTTGACAGTTGACGGGAAGTGGATAATGCAATACGGAGTATGCACCAATACTTTGTTTACGAGACCTTCCAGCATTAATGTAAGATGTGTCTCTCCGAGATTCAGGTGGTCCGAAGCCGACTTAAACGAATGGGAACAAAAGCACCCCGAAAAACTCAAGCGATCACGTTTTATGTTTGAACTGATCTACAGGCCTGCATTCAAAGTGTTTTGCCTGGGTACGAGTTATCAATACCGCTTTCTGAAATACAAAAAATTAAGCCTGGAAGGATATTGGGGATTAAAGTTGTTTTTTAAACCCGGCCCCGATTTTGTAAAAATAAGATATTTGAAAGGTGGTAAAGAGATCAGGTATTTTAATGAAGGGTTACTGGTTCAATTTCATTTAGGCATGATTGCACCTTTTGCCGATATTGGTACTGATGGAATTCTTACCATTGGCTCAGAATTTAACCTCCATGCCATTTATAAAAAACCGAAACGAAGGTATAAGCTGAAGCCGGTTAGCCAGGATTCTTAATCAAGCTATTTCCTTAGTATCGGACTATTCGCTTTAGCGAACAATCCGATCTACTCCCTTAAAACAATCCTTCCAGCAAATTACTATCTACCAAATTAGGAAGAGTAACTTTCAGGTTTGGTGTTCTTTCCATTTCACGTTTAATGGCAAATAAGGCTTCTTCGTTTCTTGCCCAGCTTCTGCGTGCAATACCATTATTCACATCCCAGAACAGCATGGATTTTAAACGGCGATCTGCATCTGCACTTCCATCCAGCACCAAACCAAAACCACCATTTATTACTTCTCCCCAGCCTACTCCACCGCCATTATGCAAGCTGATCCACGTTGCTCCACGGAAAGAATCTCCAACAAAATTTTGCACAGCCATATCAGCAGTGAATGAGGAACCATCGTAAATATTACTTGTTTCACGGTAAGGCGAATCCGTTCCACTTACATCATGATGATCGCGTCCTAAAACAACCGGTGCAGAAATTTTTCCATCCGCAATAGCTTTATTCATTGCTTCAGCAATGCGAATACGTGCTTCACTGTCGGCATATAAGATTCGTGCCTGCGATCCAACTACAAGATTATTTTTCATTGCGTCTTTGATCCAGGTAATATTATCCTGTAATTGTTGTTTAATTTCAGAAGGCGCAGTTCTATACATGTCTTCTAAAACTTCTAATGCAATTTGGTCAGTTATAGCAAGATCTTCAGGCTTAGCGCTAGTACATACCCAACGGAAAGGACCAAAACCATAATCAAAACACATTGGCCCTAAAATATCCTGTACGTAACTTTTGTATTTGAAAGTACCATCTTTATTTACGATGTCAGCTCCTGCCCTGCTCGCTTCCAGTAAAAACGCATTTCCATAATCGAAGAAATACATTCCTTTTCCAGCAAGCGCATTCACGGCATTGGAATGACGAACCAAAGTGCTCTGAACTTCCTTTTTGAACTGCGTAGGATTCTCCGCCATCAGTTTATTACTTTCTTCCAGCGATAATCCAACCGGGTAGTAACCACCAGCCCATGGATTGTGAAGAGAAGTCTGATCAGAACCTATGTCTACTTTTAAATCCTCTTTCACTAAACGCTCCCACAGATCAACCACATTTCCCTGGTAGGCAATCGATACAGCTTCTTTTGCAGCAGTCGCTTTTTTAATACGTGCTATTAAGTTGTCTAAGTTATCATATACTTCATCCACCCAACCCTGTGAATGGCGTGTTTTTGTTGCTTTAGGATTGATCTCTGCTACCACTGCAACGAGTCCTGCAATTTTCCCGGCTTTGGGTTGTGCTCCACTCATACCACCTAATCCGCAGGTGACAAATAGTTTACCTTGCCTGTCTTCTTCACTTTTCGAGATCTTACGGGCAGCATTCATTACTGTAATAGTTGTTCCATGAACAATTCCCTGCGGACCAATATACATAAAACTTCCGGCAGTCATTTGTCCGTATTGAGTTACACCCAATGCATTAAATTTTTCCCAGTCATCCGGTTTGCTGTAATTCGGAATCATCATTCCGTTTGTAACAACCACACGTGGAGCATCTTTGTGGGAAGGAAACAAGCCCATCGGGTGCCCGCTATATAATACAAGTGTTTGTTCATCAGTCATTGTTGCCAGGTACTGCATGGTTAACAGGTACTGTGCCCAGTTTTGGAATACAGCTCCGTTTCCACCATAAGTAATTAATTCATGCGGATGTTGTGCCACTGCATAATCCAGGTTGTTGCTTAACATGTGCATGATTGCAGCTGCCTGGATAGATTTGTGTGGATATTCAGAAATGGGCCGCGCGTAGATTTTATAATCCGGGCGGAACCGGTGCATGTACACACGTCCGTAAGTTTTTAATTCTTCAGCAAATTCTTTTGAAAGAACCGCGTGGTATTTTTTATCGAAGTAGCGTAATGCATTTCTGATCGCCAGTTTCTTTTCTTCAGCAGTCAGGATATCCTTACGCTTTGGCGCATGGTTAATATTAGCTTCGGGTTGTTTTAACGGAGGTAATTCAGTAGGAATCCCCTGTAACACATGAGCTTTAAAATCGATTGCTGTAAGTTCCATAAATGCTGTTTTTAAGAGTGTACAAAAGTCAGCATTTTAGACCGGGAAAGGAAATTTTAGGGAGACTTTTTTCAGTTTGAGATATGAGACACAAGACGCAGAATCAGGACTGTTTTGTGCTAAACAAGATGATTTAGTGTCAGTTCGAGTGGCCGACGTAAGGAGGTTTTATCGAGAACGACATGGTTAACTGCAAAAAAGGTCTCGATATATTTTTGTTCGTGCCTCACAAAAACACTCGACCTGACATCTTCTGTTAATCCAGGTGCATCTTGGCTCTTGCGTCTTAAGTCTAAAATCTAGTTCCCCTCAGGTTTCTTCGGTTCAAACAACCCTGTTTTCTTATTATATCCATACGGGCAATGCCTGCAGCCGCTTTTGCAGCAATAGCCACGTTTGAGGTGGTATTTTTCGGTGAAAACTATGTATCCTTCAGGAGTTTTATAAAAGTCTTCAGGATCTAATTCTTTCTTGAACACGGCACTTTTTTTATTCCTTACAAAAGTATAACTTAGTTCTTTATAAATTCAAACTATGAAAAAGATTCTGTTGCTGGGTGTTTTACTTGGAATTACCCTTGTTGCATGTAAAAAGAAGGATAATGATGAACCGGCGACTACGGCTGTTCAAAATGAGCCGCGACTGATCTTTAAATTCAAATTTGATTCAACGCAGGTCCGCCTTAATGATTCGGGCCAGGTAGCTTCATTGCCTTCTACCCACCGCGCGCAGTGTCCGAAGTTCAATAAATTGAGCGCTCATTATATAGAGCTATCCGGAGATTTTGACTCTGTTGGAAAGGGAAAAGTTTTGTACAGAGCCCCTGAAACAACAACTGGTGGTGCAAATGCAATCGATTTTAACCAGTCGGTTCGTGTAGGTGATGGCGAAGAATTTTTCTCTGTGCCCATCAAAAATTTAACTGCCGGTAGCTACAAATGGCTGCGTGTTTCTGTTGCTTATCAGAATTATGATATCAAGTACAAAAACACTGCTATCCCTTCGGGATATGGAACCGGAACCATTGCTTCATTTATTGGGTTCAATACTTATATAACTAATTATACTATTAAAAATACTTCACAGCCTATTAATGGCAATAAGCTCCAGGGATTCTGGGGGTTTGAAACCAATGTGCTCGGTACAAATTATGTTTCATCGGGGCAGTCGGCAGTAACAACCGTTCCAAATCCAAACCTTGCTAACTCTCCTATTCCGGCAGGTTCGTGCCTTGTTACCGGAAAGTTTATTGGTAGTGGTGGGAGTACTTCTCCATTAGTGATCACAGGCAGTGAAACAAAAGACATTATTGTAACCGTTTCTATGTCTACCAATAATAGTTTCGAATGGGAAGAGCATGGTGGCGATAATTATTTCGAGCCTGTAAATGCTGCTAACTCTTCTGTACAGGATATTGTTGTGGATATGGGCATCCGTGGAATGATCCCGAAGTGGGAGTAATCCCTAATTAATGTCAGTTCGAACGTAGTCGAGAACGACATTAAAGCTCATATGCTCGTTCTGTTCTCGACTACGCTCGAACTGACACGATCATTTAATCTTAAAGATTCTCTAATACCTTCCTCATCGCCTGGGCTTTCAATAAACATTCTTCGTATTCTTTCTCCGGATTGCATTTATCGGTAATGGCACTGCCAACTGCGTAAGAAAGTGTTTGGGTTTGCTGGTTATAAAGTATGGTTCGTATCACCACATTGAGATCGAAATCGCCATGAGGATCAATATAACCTAATGTCCCTGAATAAATTCCCCGCTTAAAGGTTTCTGTTTCTTCAATGATCTGCATTGCACGGATCTTCGGTGCGCCTGTCATAGAAGCAGGAGGAAAAGTTGCGCGTACAATATTTTCGAGCGATGTGTTTCCTTTTACTTCACAGCTCACTGTAGAGATCATCTGGTGAACCTGCTTGAAGGAGTATACTCCAAACAATTCATCTACTTTTACTGTTCCTTTTTTTGCAACCCTCGAAAGATCATTACGGGAAACATCAACAATCATAACATTTTCGTTACGTTCTTTCGGATCGTGATGTAATTGTTCTTTTAATATGCGATCTTGTTGAATATCCGGGTTACGGGGCG
>DASWXS010000426.1:0-1567 GCA_036405375.1 Bacteroidia bacterium | reverse complement strand
ATGATCGAATTAAAAATAATCCTGAAAAAGAAGTGATCAGTTTAAAGAAGAGTATACTACTGTTGATTGTTCTTTTGCCTGCCCTCTGCGGCAAGGCACAGGATCCTCAATTCACGCAGTTTTATGCGAATCCTATTTATCTTAACCCTGCATATACCGGCGTTACTTATGAACACAGGTTTATAGGCAATTACCGGAATCAATGGCTGGGATTGGCAAAGGCGTATCAAACCTACAGCGCTTCTTATGATTACAATATTTCGGATATGAACAGTGGGATCGGGTTCCAGTTGTGGCGTGATGTTGCAGGAAGTTCCAAGTTTACCACAACCAATATCGGTGCATCTTACGCTTATCATTTTAAAATAACCAAATTCCAGGAACTAAGGGGCGGCCTGCAATTTAATTATGTGAGCCAGGCTATAGATCAGTCCAAACTGGTATTTAATGATCAGCTGGTTCCAAACGGGGCGGCTGTTTCCGGAGATATAGCCACCATGAATCCAAGAATAGGTTATGTAGATGTAAATTCCGGAGTATTATTAAATTCAACGGAGTATTGGGCCGGAATTTCAGCTTTCCATTTAACTACTCCTAATGTTAGTTTAACAGATGGTGCTGCAAAATTACCAATGCGAATTTCGGTGCATGGCGGGTATCGTTTTGTGAAGGAAAAAAAAGGAGGCAAGTTATTAAAGTACTTTTCACCGGCATTTAATTACAGGCATCAGCAAAAATACGATCAGCTCGATCTCGGGGTTTATTATGTGCATTTTCCGCTCAACTTAGGGCTTTGGTACAGGGGACTTCCTTTAAAACGCTACCAGCCAACTTATCCGAACCATGATGCATTAAGTGTTTTAATTGGGGTAGACCTTAAGGATGCTGACATGCGTATTGCTTACAGTTATGATCTTACGCTTAATCGCTTGCTGAGCAATTCAACCGGATCACACGAGATCTCTATCATTTATGAGATCGCAAGTCGCAGGAAAAAGACAAAGAAAGTTTTGATCTCCTGTCCCAAGTTCTAAATGCCCAGTTGTATTATAATCTAGATATAGATAATTGTGTCAGTTCGAGGCAGACATAGCTCGACGGGACATTTGAGGAAGAGTAGTTTATTCTTGCTTTTTTCTACAACTGGACAATTCTAAAAACCGGTATTAGTAGCAATAAAAAAATCCTCCCATTTCTATGAGAGGATTGAATATATCTTTTTGATAAAAGGCTTATTAAACTCTTTTTGTAGTGCTTTTCACATTTGCTTTTCCGTAAGCCGGGCATTTTTCGCCTGTTTTACAAGAGAATGTTCCTAAACATAATACCGCTGCAATTGCCAATACGATTACTTTTTTCATGGATTAAACTGATTTATGGTTAACTTTAACTGAATTAATTTTTCCGTAAGCCGGACACGTTTCTTTCCTGCCCCTACATGATACACTAATCATTGCAGTTACAATTATAATCAAGCTTAATACTGAAATTTTACGCATAATGCTCTTGTTTTTGATACGGATATAAAGCAAATTTAGACGAATTAATTGTTTGAACAAATTTTTCT
>DASWXS010000425.1:0-3837 GCA_036405375.1 Bacteroidia bacterium | reverse complement strand
AAGTAGCAGAGAAATCCCAGCGCTTATATTTGTATAATGCCACAATCTTAAATTCGTGTGTTACATCCTGGTTGGCAGGAAAGTATGAATCAGAATAAACTTCAAACTTGTTTCTCGCTTCTCCAAGTGTATAGCTAATCCACCCGTTGAATTTTCCTGATTTTTTCTGCACCAGAAACTCTATACCCCGCGCATATCCATTCCCTGTAAAAAAGTTTTCGGAATAGCTTACTCCTCCAGGACTGGCATTAAAACGAAGTGAATACTCGGTAAGATTTTCAATCTGCTTGTAATAGGCTTCGCTACTGAATAAGTAGTTGTTGTTTTCATAGGATATGCCTCCGATGTAATGAATTGCTGAACTAACAGGAACAGAGTTACCATCAGAGAGCAACCAAAAATCTTTACTACCAGAAAGTATGTCTTCACGTGTTACGCGATTTGCAAATTGATAATACTTCCCTGTTGCGCCTTTAAGAGTAAGCTTCTTAGTCAGATTTATCGATAGTGAGCCTCTTGGCTCATAATATGTTTGCTTAGTTGTCTCAAAATAGCTTGCCCTGATACCAGGCACAAACTGAACTCTATTTTTAAATAGTTTGAATTTATTTTGAAGGTATGCCCCTGCTAGGTATGCTTTGTTGTGCTTATCGAGTACAGTGGTAGTGTCGTTTTGAGCGTAAGTATAATCTATATCGAAGTATGTACCGAATACTCCGAACTGAAGCTGGCTGAAGTTAAACAGATCCCACTGATAATCCGATTTCACACTGTAATCCTTCAGGTCATTGTTTTCAAAAATACCACTGCTGGTTGTTGTTGATTCTCCGCTTGAATTTGCAGCCGTTCTTGTCTGTGAACGATCTCTGTCACTATAGTAGTTTGAATAACTGAATATAGTGTTACCGTAAAATTTGTCAGCCCATTTACGGGCCCATTTTAAACTGCTTCCTATATTTCCATATTTGGTAAGGTCGGTTGAACTCATACTGAAATTAGAACTACTGCTACCGAAGGAAGGCGCACTGAATGAACTACTATTATCCAGTTTATCGGTTCCGTTGAAGATGCTAAGTGAAATGATATCTCTGCTGGTTGGTTTATAAGTAAACTTGCCATTCAGATCGTAAAAAAATGATGTGACTTTGGTTTCTTGCTGACGTGACCCCATTCCACCACCAGGCCCTCCACCGCCAGTAGGTTGAGTGGAAGCGGAAGAGCTACTTGAACTATTGTTGAATTTTTCGAAGATCTTATCATAGATAATACCTTTGTATGATCTGCGAAAGGCGATTACTGAAGAGAATTTTTCGCCAATAGGAATTTCAGCGAACGCATTCACGCTTAATAAACTTACATCTCCACCAATATTGAATTTTTTCTGGTTACCATCTTTACCCGTGATTTCTGTGACACTTGATAGCCTTCCCCCAAATCGGGATTCAAAACCACCTTTGTATAACTGTACATCTTTTAAAGCATTTGAGTTGAATGCACTAAAGAAGCCATACAAGTGATCAACATGGTAAACCGTAAAGCCATCATATAGCACAAGATTCTGATCAGGTGTTCCTCCACGAACATACAAACCGGATGATGATTCGTTGGAGGCACTTACACCTGGCATTAACTGAAAGGAGCGCATGACATCACGTTCGCCCAGATTGGGAAGTTGTTCGAGCTTTTTTGGCGTCATTTTAATAACACTTACATCTTCCTTCTTGGAAAGGACCACGTCTTCACGGTCGGCAACAATGTTTACTGCAGTTAATGTTTGCGCGGAAGGGTTGAGCTCAATGATAAAATTCTTCTTATTTATCATTGGCGTTAAGTAAACCTCCGTTTTTTCGTATCCCACATATTGCACGGTTAAAGTGCTTGTATCAGTTGGCACCTTCTGAAATGTAAAATATCCGTCCCCATTGGAAGAAACGCCTTTTGTTGTGTTCTTCACTTGTATCGAGGCAAAAGGAAGTGCTTCGCCAGTTGAACGGTCTTTAATTACGCCTGTAAGAGTAAAGTCAAATGATTGCGGAGCACCAAAATAAGTCTTTGTTGCCTTTACACCAGAATTTCCGGTTGGATCACCTTTTTTATCTTCTTCCAAATAAAAAGTTCCATACTTATCGTCGTCATCTTCTACGGTCAAATCATAGCCCGATATATTTTCTTTAAAATCTTCAGTTACTGTTTTGTTTTCTACTACCTGTCCAGTGCTGTCTATCTTTTCAGCCCATCTTACCGTTTTAAAAGTTTTATGTAACTGCATAGCATCAATGTCTGATTGCTTGATGCCTTTGTCATTAATTTGCAAAAACACATTCGAATGCCCATACGAATATTGATAGGTTATATACGAAGTAAGTGCTTCTATACATTTTAATTTATCCATGCTACTTCCTCCAGTATTGGGTATGTATATAAACAAGTGGTTATAGAACTGAGGAAGATCCTTAGAGAGATCTTTCTGAAAGGTTTCCTGAACACTTTCTTTTTCATTACTTAATACAAAAACAAATGGGCGTTTAACTTTTTGATAGTCATTATTCTGCGCATAACACATAAAACGCAAATAACAAATACTCCCTTCAGAGTTAAAGGTGTATTCTTTTTGCGCCACTACTTTTTGAGCAATCATCAAAAAGCATATTACTGCCAATGAGCCAAAGAAAGATCTGTTTTGCATTTATATTATTATTAGTGAAGGTTAATTGTAATTAACGCTCAAAAGTACTCCGGGCGCATGTAACAAGAGAAGGGAATAGACGTTAACCCTGAATGTATAGAAGATCAGGTGGAAATTACCGCTCGGATTTTCCGGGGTATTTAGTTAACCGTAATAATTTTGGTTTGTACAGTTGTCTTGCCTGCAGAGGACGTGTTAAGTGGTTTACCGGTCACAGTTACAGAATAAACACCAGGCGTTGAATAAAGATGATCAATAGTTAGAGAAGTGGTAATTATAATCGCTGAACTATCTCCAAAATCCCAACGAAATTGAGACGCCTTTTCTATACATGCTGCATTGAATTTAACGGGGGCTTTAGTAGTAATGGTTTCTGGCGACCAGGTAAAGCATGCTGGTGCACGATTTGAGCAAAAGATTAAGATCCTAGTAAAAAGAATATATATTAATATTATTGTTGTATAACGGGCCATCGTTTTAGATTTACTTATACAATAGACTTACCGCTTATGAATTCCTGGAATTTGCTTTTGTATTGATCAGCTACATTAATATGTACACCGTTACTCATAAGTACTCGGCCACGTTCAACAGATTGAATGTTATATAATGAAACTGTGTAGGAGCGATGAATACGCATGAAGAGTTTAGGATCGAGTTCGCTTTCAAGGGTTTTAAGACTTAACAGCGTAAGGATAGGCTTTGGTTGATCTTTCAACCATATCTTAATGTAATCTTTCAGTCCTTCAAAATAGATTACTTCCTTCAGATCGATCTTTATCTGTTTGTATTCCGATTTTACAAATATGAATTCCTTGTTTACATTTACTTCGGGTTCTTTTACTACTTCAAACCATTCTTTTGCTCGCAGAGCTGCGCTATAAAATTGATCATAGTTAAAGGGTTTTAAAAGATAATCGAGTGCGCTTACTTTGTATCCTTCCAGTGCATATCTATCGAAAGCAGTAGTGAAAATAATGCGTGTTTCTTTTGGAACGGTTTTAGAAAATTCCAGCCCGTTAAGTTCAGGCATCTGAATATCAAGGAAGAGCAAGTCAACTTTTGTTTTGCTCATTTCTGCAATAGCCTCAATGGCGCTACTGCATTTCCCTTTACAATCTAGGAAAGGAGTGTTCTTAACGTATCGTTCG
>DASWXS010000424.1:0-6098 GCA_036405375.1 Bacteroidia bacterium | reverse complement strand
CTCAACGAAATTTCGCTTATTGATTTAACTGAAGGACGCTATTCAAAAGCTTTAGGGATGTTAAAAGAAGCTTTGCATATCGCAGAAGCATTACCCGATACAGTTGCGATGGCAAAAACGTATATAACAATAGGTGATGTTTATTCTGTTTTATTGAATTATGATAAGGCCATTGATAATTATAACAATGCTTATAAACTGAACAATGTTGCTCACAACATGGACATTGAATTAACCAGCCTGGATAGAATTGGAAACCGTTATATGGACAAAGGTGGTTTCTTAAAAGACACTTCCTACTTTTATAAAGCCATCGATATTTATTTAAAGACAATGAAGATTGCTGCAGATCATCATGAAAGAAATTATGAAGTGAATAACTGTGTTGCCCTTGCAGATGCTTATAATATACTAGGTAAACAGACGAAAAGCAGCACTCACCTGTCTACATCTATCGAGTACTCGAATCAAAGTTTAAAAATGGCCCGCGATTATTTCTTGCCGGGTTCCGAAGCAATTAGTTTTTTGAACCTGGGAGAAGCGTATACAAGTTTAAAACAGTATCCCAAAGCCATCGCTAATTTTAAAATGGCAGAAGAAAAATACCTGTTACTGGAAGATAAATCCTGGTTGTTGAATACGCATTCCCTGGTGGGTAAAACATATTTTGAGATGGGCGATTACGATAATGCTGTGATACATATCAATAAAGCCATCACGTATTCCAAAGAGCAGCATCGTTTCCCTTACCTCAGGGATAACTATAAATTGTTGTCGGAAATATATGCTAAACAGAATATGCACAAGGAAGCCTACTCATACTACAATCTGTACAATCAATGCAAGGATAGTGTTATCAATGAGAATTCTGCTCTTAATATCGCCCGCTTGCAAACGGAACTCGATATGGAACGCAAGGATAAGGATATTGAAGGATTGAAGAAAAATGCGGAGATCCAGGCCCGAAAATTAAAATCAAAGGAAGCGGAACGTAATGTATTAATTGCGGGTGTGGTACTTTCCGGATTACTGGTATTTTTTGTTTTATATTTATACAAAGCAAAACAAAAATCAACGCTCGAAATAATAAAGGCAAAAGAGATGGCGGAAAAAGCACGCGAAACGCAGGAGCAATTTCTTGCAAATACCAGCCATGAGATCCGAACTCCAATGAATGGTATTATCGGTATGACGAATCATCTTATTGATACACCACTTGATCCTAAACAATTGGTATATGTAAAAGCTATTAAAGAATCATCAGATAACCTGCTTGCGCTTATCAACGAATTGCTGGATCTTTCGAAGATCACTGCAAAAAAACTTGTGTTTCAAAGCACCCCGTTTAGCTTAAAGGAAACTGTTTCCAACCTGGTGCGCTTACTCGAATTTCATGCAAAGGAAAAAGGTATTGTTTTGAGCGATTCAATAGACAATGCAATTCCGGACCTGCTTATTGGTGATGCTGCCCGGCTTAAGCAAGTACTTCTTAACCTGGTGGAAAATGCAATTAAGTTTACTAATAAAGGCGAAGTGAAACTGAAAGTGGCCATAGAAGAAGATCGCAAAGATGTAATCGTATTGAAATTTAGTATTGAAGATACAGGCATTGGAATCCCGGCCGATAAATTGAACAGGATCTTTGAAACGTTTACCCAGGTTAATGCCAAAACAACACGCAAGTACGGAGGAACGGGTCTCGGGCTTGCCATATGTAAACAGCTGGTTGAACAGCAGGGAGGAACAATTGCAGTTACAAGCGAAATCAATAAAGGATCGGTTTTTAGCTTTACATTGCCATTCAATAAAATACTTATAGAGCATATTGAAAAAGCCAATGGTTCAGATCTTTCTTTTTCTATACCACCCGCTGATCTTAAAGGAATGTCGGTGCTAATTGTTGACGACAATAAGATCAATCAGCAGGTAGCATTTTATACTTTGCAGAAATGGAATGCGAACCCGGTTTTAGCCGATAGTGCCCAGGATGCTTTTGAACTATTGGAGCAGGGCGCTTTTCATCTTGTATTAATGGATGTTACCATGCCCGATATGGATGGGTTTGAAGCAACACGCTTCATCCGCTCCAAAATGAAACCCTCAGTTTGTAATATTCCCATTATTGCCAACACGGCTGCAGCATTTGTTGGAGATAAAGAAAAATGCCTTGCTGCCGGAATGAATGATTATATTTCTAAACCATTTAAACCGGAAGAACTGCTTGAAAAAATACAAGAACTTAATGTTGATCAAATGGCACGGCTCACCGATTTGAAAATGTTATATAACAGGGCGGAGGGTGATAAGGAGTTTTTGAAGGAGATGTTTGATTGTTATATACAGGAAATGACTGCTTATATTGTAGAAATGGAGACTTATTCAGGCAGGGAAGACCTGGTGGAAATTGGCAGGCAGGCTCACAAAATGAAAAGCTCGGTTGCATTGATGGGAGCAGTTTCTGTAAAAGATCTTTATCAACAAATTGAACTGGAAGCAAAAGGTGGAAACAGTTCGGCAGGTATGTTTCAAAAAATCTCGTATGCTAATGATCTGTGCAAGCAAACAGTAGAAGAATTAAAAACAGAACTTAACAATATTCAAAATTCGCTATCATGAAAGTAAAGGTATTTACGTTTGGACCATTCCAGGAAAATACATGCGTGCTATCCGACGATTCGGGAGAATGCGTGATTGTTGATCCGGGATGTTACTCACACCAGGAAGAAAATGAATTAAAAAAATATATCGAAGAGAATAAACTAAAGGTTGTAAAATTATTGAATACACATTGCCATGTTGATCATGTTGCAGGGAACGCATTTGTTTATGACACATTTGGATTGAAACCAATTATTCATAAAGATGATCTGCCTGTATTAGATAGCCAGCAACGCGTTAGTGATATGTATGGTCTTCCATGTAATATTTCGCCCCGTCCCGAAGAATTTTTTGAAGATGGAGACACAATTACATTTGGAAATACCAGGCTGCAGGTTGTCCATGCACCGGGGCATGCGCCCGGACATGTGGTGTTTTTTAACAGCGATGAAAAGATCCTGGTGAATGGAGATGTATTGTTCAATGGAAGCATAGGCCGCACCGATCTTCCATTGGGAAATCACGAGCAGCTGATCAATAGTATTAAAACCAAATTGTTTATTCTGCCCGAAGAAACGATTGTATATTGTGGACACGGACCATCTACGACTATTGGGAAAGAAAAAAGATCGAACCCTTTTCTACAATAAAGTACAGCGTTATGTATATCCTGGAGAATGATAGCTACAAAGTAAGTATATCTGCGCTTGGTGCAGAGCTTACTTCTGTGTATTCAAAAAAAATGAAGAAGGAATTGTTATGGCAGGCAGATAAAAATATCTGGGCCCGCCATGCACCTGTGCTTTTTCCGATTGTAGGCAAATTAAAAAACAATACATATACATTTGAAGGAAAAGAGTATCACCTGCCACAGCATGGATTTGCAAGGGATAAAGAATTCAAACTTTCTGTTCAAACAGAAACCACAGTTGAGTTGGAATTAAGAAACACGGAAGAAACGCAGCTGATCTATCCATTTTCCTTTCGCCTCATTATCTGTTATGAACTTGCAAACGGGCTGATAAAATGCACATATAAAGTGTTGAATACGGACAATAAAGAAATATTTTTTTCTATAGGTGCACACCCGGGTTTTATTTGTCCTATGTATGAGAACGAAACATTAAACAATTACAGGATCGAGTTTCAGGAAAAGGAAGTCTCGGAAAGAAGATTGCTCAGCGAAGGCTTATGCACCGATGATCATGAAAAGGTATTTGAAGAGCCGGGAATCCTGTCATTGTCTTCTTCACTTTTTGATAAAGATGCTTTAGTGTTTGATGATCTTAGATCAACTTCATTACGCCTCGTTTCTGATAAGTACTGCCTCAGTTTTAATTGGTTTAATATGCCTTATTTTGGTATCTGGGCAAAAAAAGATGCGGAAAAATTTATTTGTATCGAACCGTGGTCAGGTATCGCCGACTCAGTAAACGCAACGGGAAATTTGGCTAAAAAAGAAGGTATAATAAAGTTAGCTGTTGATAAGGAACATGTCTCCGGTTTTTCTTTTTATGTTAAATAACAAGAATGATTTGTAAATTAGTGGCTTAATGCTCACGGTTTGAAGAATAAGCTGTTTAGATATATCAACAAGGTTTTCCTGAATAAGAAAGTAGCCACTTTTATTATTTGCCTTGTTATTTCATCGTTTTTATGGTTCGTGAATGCATTGAACAGAAACTATACGAAAACCATAGCTGTTCCGGTGAGGTACCTGAATCTTCCAAAGAATAAGATCTTATCTGTTGAGTTGCCAAAACAAATCCAGGCCGAAGTTAAAACCTCGGGGACCAAACTGATGTTCATTGAAATGAACCTGGACAAAACAATAATAGAAATTAATGCAGCCAATTTTTTGAACAGGAATGATAAACGTACTGTGGCAATAAATACCGCTTTAACGGTCGGCAGCTTTTCCAAAGTATTTAACACAGAAGTAGAGTTGATAAAAGTAAAACCTGACTCTATTTATTTTAACTTCGGTAAATCGTACCAGAAAGTGGTTCCGGTAAAACCAACTATTCTCATCAATTTCGATCCTTTTTATAATTATAAGAACAAGGTAAAGATTACACCTTCGTTTGTGACCTTATTTGGAGACAGCGCGTTGCTTTCGTCTATTGACAGCATTAATACAGATAAGATCGTGTTGAATGATTTCAATAATAATATCTCTCAAACGGCTAAGTTGAGTATTCCTGAAGAACTGGAGCAAAGGGTTGGTGTTTCAACCGATGAAGTACTCCTGGAGATCAATGTAGACAAGTTCACTGAAAAAACCATTGAAGTTCCTATTGAAGCCATAAATGTACCGGTTAATCTCCAGTTAAAAACATTCCCGGATAAAGTAACGCTCAAAGTGCAGGTGCCAATGAGTGATTTCGAAAAATTGGATCCTTCTTACTTTAAGGTTGTAGTTGACTATAAAGATTACCAGGTTAATAAGAATAAGCTGAATCTTAAAGAAATCAAAGCGCCTGCTAACATAAAGATAACCAAAATTTCACCGGATAAGGTTGAATATCTCCTCAGAAAGCTGTAAATTGCTTGTAAAATAAATCTTATGGATAAGAATAATAAACGTGTTGCACTGGTTACCGGTGCTACCGGCGGTTTAGGTACAGCTATGTGCAGGAAACTTTGCAGCGACGGTTACACTGTAGTTGGAAATTACCGTAATAAGCAAAAGGCAGACAGCTGGAAAGCAGATATGAATGCGGCGGGTTATTCAGTTGAGTTGTTTGAAGGAGATGTAAGTGATTTTGAAAAAACCGGAAGAATGATCGCAGAGATTGAACAGGCTGTTGGTACCATTGATGTGCTGGTTAATAATGCAGGTATTACAAAAGATTCACGTCTTATCAATATGAAACCACAGGATTGGTATGATGTAATTAATTCTAATCTCAATAGTGTATTTAACTGCTCCAAGCATGTAATCCAGGGAATGATTGATCGCAATTTTGGTAGAATCATCAATATTTCTTCTGTTAACGGGCAACGAGGACAGTTTGGACAAACGAACTACAGCGCTGCAAAGGCTGGTATGCATGGATTTACAAAATCTTTGTCGATGGAAGTTGCAAAATACGGCATAACTGTTAATACCATATCTCCGGGTTATATTGCAACGGATATGGTAATGGCGGTTCCCGAGAAAGTACTGAATCAGATCGTTGCCCAGGTTCCAATAGGCAGGTTGGGAGGAACGCATGAAGTTGCACACCTGGTTAGTTTTTTGGCGAGTGAGGAAACGAGTTTTATTACCGGGGCAAATTATAGCATTAACGGCGGGCAGCACGTATATTAAAATCCATAGGAATTCACGTCTTTTTTGTATCTTAGAGGTTTAAAATGAGAATAATATGAAATGTTTTCTATGCCTCGTTTTTAGTATTGGGATACTTACTATCCATGCCCAGTCTCTGCAGGACAGCGTTAAAATTCCCAATATATTTACTCCTAACCTGGATGGAGTTAATGATGTATTTAAAACA